>NZ_JABWQS010000024.1:0-94134 GCF_014268545.1 Pseudomonas sp. SWRI81 | reverse complement strand
CTCCCACAGTGGATCTGCGCTGGGCCGCAGATATCTGAGTGAACACAAAACCCTGTGGGAGCGGGCTTGCCCGCGAAGGCGCGGTGTCAGGCAACAAAAAGCCCGCAGACAAACACGTGTCGACGGGCTTTGGTGTATCGGGCTTAAGATTTACGCCCGGCGCTCATGCATCCGCGCCAGTTGCCGTTCCAGCATCGAGGGATAAGGCTCCATCAAGCGCTCGACGCAGCAAGCGCCCTCAGGGCTGGCAATCGGGCGGATCCGCGCGCGCTGACGGATCAGCACGTCATCGCTGATCTTGCGTTCTACCAGCAGCAGGTTGCGGCTGTGCTGCGACAAGGCCAGGGCATCCTGGGCCGAGTCGGTCAGCAGCAGGTCGATCTGGCTCAGGCCGAACAACTCATCGCCCAGGGTCAAGCCCAATTGCAATTGCAGGGTAATGCCGCTGTCGGCGACTTCGATCTGCAATTGATGACCCAGCGCACGCAGCAGTTCGCCGCAGCAGATCGCGTTGGTCAGGTAATCGTCGCCGCTGTCTTCGGTGTGGAACAGCATCAGCGTGCTGCCATCGTTCAGGGTCTCGATTTCGCCCTGATACAGCGAGGCGGCCTGTTCGAGGCAGTCGCGATAGCGCTCCTGCAACTCTTCCAGACGTGCCCGGGGCAGGCGGCGCAATTGCTCCTGGGAACCCAGTTGCACAGCCAGCACGGCGGTGTGTTGCGGCACGTTCGGGGTCGGTTTGCGAGTGAGCGGTTGCACGGCGCCGTTGAGCGATTCGTCGCGCAGGTCGGCGAAGGCGTCATCGTCGTCATCATCCTCAACCGTGCTGACCAGGTGCCGCGGTGCCGGTTTCTGTGCGGCCAACGGACGGGTTTCGTCAAAACTCGGATCGCGCAGGTTACGCACCTCGAATTCCGGCTCGTCTTCATCTTCGAATTCAGGTTCCGGCTCAGGGGCTGGTTCCGGGGCGTAGCTGGCGTGCAGCTGGCGCGCCAGATCGCCGATCTCATCCTGACGATCAATGCCCGGCGTGTGTTCGTCGATCCGGCGCAGCCACACGCGTAATTGCAGCAGTGGCGTGGACAGATAGCGGCCCATACGCAGGCTCAAGGCCAGCGAAAGCGCCAGCAGGATTGCACTGAGGATGCCCATGCTTTGCAGGCTGATGGTCATCGGCTGCTGGAACTGATCCATGTCCAGGCTGATACGCAGTTGGCCGGCGGTCACGTCCTGGAACGTGATCTTGCTCTCGTACATGCCTTCGGCTTCGCCCAACAGGCTGTGCTTGGGGCGCTGACCGGACTCGGCGAGGATACGGTTGTCCACGCTGTAGATCGCCGCATGGGCCACCAGTTTATTCTTGGTCAGGTTGTTGAGCAGCACGTTGAGGCTGAGGATGTCGTTGGACACCAGCAGTTCGGTGGCGGATGTCGCCGTCTGCGTGGTCAGGCTCTCGCCCAGCGCATCGGCCTGCTCGTGCATGGCCTGCTTGAATTGCAGCCCCATCACCCCGGCATAGATCACCAGGGCCAGAGCGACCAGGATCACGTTGTGGCTGGCAATGCGCAATGCAATCGGCACACGGCGGTGGCGCAGTGCACGGAAGATCAGCAGGAAGAAGTTATCGGTTTTAACTGGCGTGGGCCGGTTCACTTGAGCTCGGCTCTTTGTCCGTGAAGTTGACGCGCAGTATAGCGACAGGCCCTAGACCGGCAAAGCGCTCGCGGTGCCCGATGGTCACTGAAAGTGGGTAGAATGCGGTTTTTTTCCAGCTGCGGGGGTGCGCGTTGCGCGAAATCGTCCTGATTAACATCACGGGAGTCGACCGTCCGGGTCTGACAGCGGCCATTACGGGTGTCCTGGCACAAGGTGGTGTGAACATTCTCGACATCGGTCAGGCGGTGATCCACGACACCCTGTCGTTCGGCATTCTGGTTGAAATCCCCGATTCCGAGCAGGGCAAGTCGGTGCTCAAGGACATCCTGTTCAAGGGTTACGAACTTGACCAGCAAGTGCGCTTCACCCCGGTGTCCGAAGAGGATTACCAGCAGTGGGTGGGCAATCAGGGCAAGAAACGCCATATCGTCACCCTGCTGACGCGCAAAGTGACCGCCGGCCAATTGCAGGCAGTCAGTGCGATCACTGCCAAATACGGTTTGAACATCGATCATATCGACCGTCTGTCGGGCCGTATGCCGCTGGACACGCCGGCTGACAAGGGCAAAGGCTGCATCGAGTTTTCCGTGCGTGGCGAAGCGGCTGACCCGCAAGCACTGCGCGCCGAATTCCTCAGCGTCGCGCAGGCGTTGAATGTCGATATCGCCTTCCAGGAAGATTCGCTGTTTCGCCGCAATCGGCGTCTGGCGGTGTTCGACATGGACTCGACCCTGATCGAGGCGGAAGTGATTGACGAACTGGCCAAGGCCGCCGGCGTCGGCGATCGGGTCTCGGAAATCACCGAGCGGGCCATGGCCGGCGAGCTGGATTTTCGCGCCAGTTTCAAAGAGCGCCTGGCCTTGCTCAAAGGTCTGGACGTCAGCGTGCTCGACTCGATCGGCGCCTCGCTGCGCTTGACCGAAGGCGCCGAAACCCTGTTCGCCGAACTCAAGCGCCTGGGCTACAAAACCGCGATCCTGTCCGGCGGCTTCACTTATTTCGCCAAGCAACTGCAAGCCAGGCTTGGCATCGACTACGTGTTCGCCAACGAGCTGGAAGTGGTCGACGGCAAGTGCACCGGCGTGGCGATCGAGCCGATCGTCGATGCGCAACGCAAGGCCGATCTGCTCAGGGAACTGGCGCACAAAGAAGGCCTGCGTCTGGAGCAGACCATCGCGGTCGGCGACGGCGCGAATGACCTGCCGATGCTGGCGATTGCCGGGCTGGGCGTAGCGTTTCGCGCCAAGCCGCTGGTCAAGCAGTCGGCGAAGCAGGCGATCTCAACGTTGGGGCTGGATGGAGTGTTGTATCTGCTGGGCTTGCGCGATCGCGACGGTCAGCTCTAAGTCTTCTATCGACTGACCCGGCCATTTCGCGAGCAGGCTCGCTCCCACAGGAGACCTCATTCCCCTGTGGGAGCGAGCCTGTTCGCGAAGGCCGCACCTCGGTCTAGAGCGACTTCCACAACGAATCAAAATCTTCCTCGCCCCCGGCATTTTGCGCAGCCTCCAGCGAACGATAAGCAAACTGATTGAAACTGTGCGTACTCGCCACCCGCCGATCCAGTCCGGCGCGGTGTTCTTCGCCTTGTGTGTTGATGACCACCTTGTTGCCCTCCTGAAATGGCAGGCGCGGCGCGAGCACCGTGGCCGGCACATCGATCGCGCTGATTTCCGGCAGCAATAAACCGCGCAAGTACTGACTGTGATCGTCCTTCGTACGCACCAGTTGCAGTCCACAGGGTTGGGCGTGTGGCGCAACCAGTTCAATACCCATCTGCGTACCGCTGCCGCGCACCTGACGAATCCAGCGAATCACCGCAATGCTCCAACCCTTGCTCTCGCTGTCCTGAATGCCGAGCATTTCCCCGGCCTGCAATTCGGCCGGCACCTCGCTTGGCCAGGCCAGGCAATAACCGCCGGGGCTGTGGTTGATTACGGGCAAGGCGTAGGTTGGATAGTTCGGGGCATGGCCTGGGCTTTCGTCTTCGGCCAATTGGTCGTATTGGATTTCCTCATAAGGCAGCAGCTCATCGTTGCCTTGCGGTGCCGCGTCAAACGCTTGGCTCCAGCTGTCCTTTTCACCCTTGGCTACCACACTGCTGAAATTCGCCGCACGGGCGCCGGGGTGTTTGAGCAGTTCGCTGAAGGTACGCTCGCCGGCGAGATAGAAATGCAACGCACTCATGCCGACGCACACTGTCAAGGCGCCTTGACCGGCAATGCGCTGAAAGCTGCGTTCGGCAGTCTGTCCCCAAGTGGCGTGCAGATGTTGCAGGGTGTCGACGCTCAGGCCGGCGGAGATGGGTAAGGGCGGCGAGGTCGGCTGATGCAGCAAGTGCGTTTCGAGCTGCTGGACCAGCGGTTGTGGGTCGAAGCCCAGCAGTGCGCTCTGTTGTTCGCTGCGAAACATCTTCCGGTAGCGCGGACCGACGTCAAGGTCCGGGCTGATCGCAAACAAACCGCCGTCGGCGCGGCCCGGATTTAGCTTGAGCAGAGCACTCCATGGCTCGATTACCTCGGCAAGCCGGGCAATCTGGCTCTGACGCAGCTGGTTGCAACGGGCGCTGCCCAGCAACAGGGCGGCGACGTAGGTCTGTTCGACGCTCAGTTCGCTGGTCAGAAAGGCCAGGTCATCGCGCACCGGGCGCTGTTGCAACTGCAATTCGGTGGCGCTGCGATACAACTGATGCAGTTCGAACCACACCTGTTCGGGCGGTGAGCTGTACAGCTGCGTGGCGCGCACCAATTGTCCCTTGAGCGCATGAGCGGCGCGTTGCAGCGCGGTGCTGACCAGTGCCGCGCGGTCCTTGCTGTACTTGGGCGCGATGCGCAGCACGATCTGTTTGTAGCCGATCGCCAGATGGCCTTGCAGCGCCTGACACAGGTTGCTGACCTTGCGCGAGCGCTCATCGAGCATGATCGCCTGATGCAGAAAGTGCCGTTCCAGATGCTGGCAGACGAAATACACCTCGGGCCGCAACAGCTCCAGCAGTTGCAGACGATTATTGCTGGGCGTTAGCAAAACGTTGAGTTCGCCCAGGCCTTGATAGAGCAGGCGGGCGGTTTCGCCGATGTTGGCCTTGGGCAGGCCGGCGATCCAGCGCTTGAGGTCGCGCGGGCTGGCGTCGCAAAACGACAGGCGCGATTGGGTGGGAGTAGGAGCACGCAACTGGGGGGAGGATATGGTCTGGCTCATGCCAAAAACCATAGCAGCAAATACAGCACTTTGCGGAAGCAGCGCTGGCTGCTTCCGCAAAGGTTGTCACACTCTCGGCAGTGCCAGACCCTGGCCCATCTGCACCGGCGAACCAGCCACCAGCCCTTCAGCCCACTTCACCTGATCCGCGCCGAACAGCACGATCGCCGTCGAACCCAGCTTGAAGCGCCCAAGTTCAGCACCTTTTTCCAGATGAATCGGTGCGCGGGCGGCTTCGTCGTAGCGGAAAGTTTTCAGTTCGCGCTTGGGTGGCGTGACCAGACCGGCCCATACGGTTTCGATCGAAGCGACGATCATCGCGCCGACCAGCACCACAGCCATCGGCCCGCGCTCGGTGTCGAAGATGCACGCCACGCGCTCGTTGCGGGCGAACAGTTCCGGGACGTTTTCGGCGGTAGTCTGGTTGACCGAGAAAATCCGCCCCGGGATGTAGACCATTTCGCGCAGGGTGCCGGCCAGCGGCATGTGCACGCGGTGGTAGTCCTTCGGCGACAGGTAAATGGTGGCGAAGTCGCCCCCCATGAACGGCGCGGCGTTGGCCGCATCACCGCCGAGCAATTCGAGCACGCTGAAGCTGTGGCCCTTGGCCTGGAACACGCGACCGTGCTCGATCGGGCCGAGCTGGCTGACTGCACCGTCGGCCGGGCTGAGAATCGCGCCCGGGGTCGCGTCCAGCGGACGCGCGCCGTCTTTCAGGGCGCGGGTGAAAAAGGCATTGAAGTGCTCGTAGGCGGTCAGGTCTTCGACCAGTGCCTGGGACATGTCCACCTGATAACGCTTGGCGAACCATTGGGTGAAGGCATTTTTAAACCAGCGCACGCGGCACTCGGCAATGCAGCCGGCCAGACGCGACAGCAGGTGGTGCGGCAGCAGGTATTGGCTGAGGATAAACAGACGCTCTTTCATTAGTTGTCCTTGGAAGCTTGAATCTCGACAGGCGTGTCGGGGTGGTTGCCCCATTCGCCCCATGAACCGGCGTAGCCCTTGACCCGCGGATACCCGAGGGATTTGGCCACCAGATAAGTGAAGCCCGACCGGTGATGGGTCTGGCAGTGGGTAATGACTTCTTTGTCCTTGGTGATCCCGAGCTGTTCGAGGATTTGTGGCATGTCCTTGCGAATGCGTAGCTGACGGGTCTGGTCCATCCCGGCAGTCCATTCGAAATTGACCGCACCGGGGATATGTCCGCCCTTGGCGGCGAGGACCTTCTCACCGGAATATTCCAGCGGCCCGCGCGCGTCCCAGATCGCCAGATCGGCGGCGCCGAGACGGCTTTGCAAGTATTCGCGGGTGGCGGTCGGCTCATCGTGCAGCGTCAGCGATACCGGGCCGCCAACGGCCGCCGGCACCTGGATCGACATCGGCATGCCTGCGGCCAGCCATGCCGGCAGGCCACCGTCCAGATAGTGGTATTTGTCGTGACCGATCACATCGAGCAGCCAGATAAAGCGTCCGGCCCAGCCGCCGCCCTCGTCGTCATACACCACGTAGACCGCGTCCTGGCGATGGCCCAGCTCGCCGAACAGCGCTTCCAGATCGGCTTTGGCCGGTAGCAGCCCCGGCGCCGGCGGCTGGCCGAGCTGGGTACGTTTCGGGTCGACAAAGCGTGCGCCGGGCAAATGGCCTTCGCTATAGCGGGCTGCGCTGGTCAGGTCCACCAGAATCAGGTTGTCAGACTCGAGACGCGGGAGCAGGTCGCTCGGCTCGATGACGAGCGGCAAGCCAGAGAAGTCAGACATGTGAGGTCTCCAGAGCACAAAGGGGAGGATTGTAGCGCAGCCTCATCGGCCACGGCTGCTAAAGCTGTGCAGGGCTTTTTCGATGCACTGCGCGGTTTTGCCGAAGGCTTGCACGGTGATCTCGGCGAACGGCCCGCCACCCTGATCGGCGACAACGATCATGATCACCCGACCGTTATTGACCAGCGAGCGCAGAAACAGATGCTCGCCACGAAACAGCGTGCGCAGGCTCGGCGGTAGCAGCGCGGAAAACTGCGCGTTGTTCTCAGGGGTGATCCGCACTTGCGCCTGCTGGGCGAGCAGGCGTTGCAGGACCTTGCTTTGGCTGACGGCATAACTCAGCGCCGCGGCTTCTTTTGGCAGGCCGGCGGCCTGCTGCACGCGCAGCGTCGAATGGGTGCGATCAGCCATCAGCACCATCACCCGGCGCATGCCGCTGGCCACCAGTGCGTCACGTGCGGCGACGGTCAGGCTCATGGCGTTGGTGAAACGGCTGGGTTCGGCCAGCAGTTCGGCACATTGCCGACGCCACTGACTCAAGTCTTCGGCGTTCGGCGCTGCCGCCGGTAACATTCCCGCAGGCAAGCGCCGGGCGCCCCACGGCCACAGCAGCGCTACCGCTGGATGCCAGAGATCGGGCATGGCGTGATGACGGGCACTGTTCGCGGCCTGCTGGTGCAGTTGTTGCTGCACCTCGTCCATCGGCATCTGCAAATAAAGGCTGGTCAGGTATTGCCAGCGCGCGCTGTGCGGACAGTCCCAGGCCTGTTGCGCCGACAGTGCCAGGCCGTTTGCCAGCAGCACGGTATTGGCCGGCTGATTGAGCCAGCGACGCAGGGTCGGGTCTTCGTCGAGGCGATTTTGCTGGCGCAGCGGATGCTCGCTGTCGCGGGCAATGCGCAGCACTTTGACCAGCTCGCGCTGCTCACCAAGCAGCAATTTGTAGCCTTGCTGAACCCAGATCGGCAGGTGCCAGGCTTCCACCAGCGCCGCCGCGATGCTCAGCAGGCGCACGCCGAACAGTTGCTTCTCGACGGCCTGTGCCGGTTCACCCTTGTGGATAACCCGCAGTTCCCATTCTTCGAGCAGTCGGGGAAAGGTCAGCGCCAGCGGCCACAACGGCGAGAGAAACAGCAGGCTGCCCCAATGGATATCCTGCCACAGCCGCGCCAGGCGACTGGCGAAAAAACCGTTGGCCTGTTGCGTCGCGTGCTGGCTGATCATTTGCAGCTGGCGCAGGGCCTTGGGGATCTGCATGTGCGGTGCGGCGGGCAGGCGCGCCAGCAGTTCTTCGGTGCGGGCCAGGCCCAGGCGATTGATCGCGACCTCAAGGTTTTCCGCCGGCGCAGCCATGGCGCCGTGGGTGTGACGATTCGCCTCACGGATGATGCTCAAGGCCAGCGCCGGGCTGTCCTGCATCAGGTCGGCGATGTCGCGCAGCGAGCTGCGATTGTCACGGATCGCCCGGCAGACTTTGTCGTGTGCCTCTTGCGGCACGGGCAGGGGGACGCTGTCGAGCAGCTTGACCCAGCCGGCGATGGTGGTCGGAATTGCGGATGGGACGTTCGTTTCATTAGCCATGTCTGGACGAGATCTTCACTGACTGTAGACGCGCCCGGCATGGGCTAAATTGGCTTTTCGCCTGAACTGGCTATAGTCTGGCGCAGTTTTGCCGATAAGTAGAAGAAGAGATTTTTTAACTTCCGAATATGACCTTGAACCCGACTTAAGTAAGTACCTTCTACCTATGGCTAAAATTATCGGCATCATCGTCGTATTCGCGAGCGTGCTCGGCGGATACGTGCTCTCCCACGGCAAGATTGCCGCCCTGATCCAGCCCTTCGAGGTGTTGATCATCGGCGGTGCGGCCCTTGGCGCGTTCCTCCAGGCCAACCCCGGCTACATGACCATGCACGTGCTCAAGAAATCCCTGAGCATGTTCAGCTCGCGCTTCAGCCACACTTTCTACCTGGAAGTGCTCGGCCTGATCTACGAGATCCTCAACAAGAGCCGCCGCGAAGGCATGATGGCTATCGAAGGCGACATCGAAGATGCCGCGGCGAGCCCGATCTTCGCCAAGTACCCGGCCGTGCTCAAGGATGAACGCATGACCGCGTTCGTCTGCGATTACCTGCGCATCATGTCCTCCGGCAACATGGCTCCGCACGAACTCGAAGGCCTGTTCGACATGGAGTTGTACAGCCTGAAGGAAGACCTCGAACACCCATCGCACGCGGTCAACGGTATCGCTGATGGCATGCCCGGTTTCGGTATCGTCGCGGCGGTACTCGGTATCGTGGTGACCATGGCGTCGCTGGGCGAAGGTGACCAGGCGTCGATTGGTCTGCACGTGGGTGCGGCACTGGTCGGTACGTTCTTCGGTATTCTCGCGGCGTACGGTTTCTTCGGCCCGCTGGCGCACTCCCTGGCCCACGATGCCAAGGAAGAACTCAACGTCTACGAAGCCATCAAGGCCTCGCTGGTGGCTTCGGCGTCCGGCATGCCGCCGTCGCTGGCGGTCGAGTTCGGGCGCAAGGTTCTGTATCCGGCCCACCGTCCGAGCTTCGCCGAGCTGGAACAAGCAGTTCGCGGTCGTTAAGACATGGAAAATAATCAGCCGATCATAGTCAAGCGCGTCAAGCGCATTGCCGGCGGGCACCACGGCGGAGCCTGGAAAATCGCCTTCGCCGACTTTGCGACGGCGATGATGGCGTTCTTTCTGGTGTTGTGGCTGCTCTCCACCGCGACGCCGGAGCAGAAGATCGCCATCGCCGGTTACTTCAAGGACCCGGTCGGTTTCTCCGAAAGCGGCACGCCGTACATCATCGACCTGGGCGGTACGCCAACCCTGGCCCCGGAAAACACCCTCAACCCGGAAGTGAAGTCGCAGCCGCAACCGGACAAGGTCACGGTCGATACCGAACAGGTTGAAGGCATGGCCGAGCAGGTTGAGAAGGAGCGGCTGGAGTTGTTGCTGCAAGAACTGCAGAACAAGGTCGACGAGAACCCGCAGTTGCAGAAGTTCAAGGATCAGATCCTCTTCGAAATCACGCCGAACGGCTTGCGCATCCAGATCATGGATGCCGAGAACCGGCCGATGTTCGACTCCGGCTCCGCACGCCTGAAACCGTACTTTGAAGACATTCTGCTGGCCATGGCCGACACCATCAAAGCGGTGCCGAACAAGATCAGCATCAGCGGCCACACCGACGCCAAGCCGTACATTGGCACGGGCGATTACGGCAACTGGGAACTGTCGGCCAACCGCGCCAACGCCGCTCGGCGTGCCTTGGTCGCCGGCAGTTATCCCGATGCGCAGGTGGCGCGGGTGGTCGGTTACGCCTCGTCGGCATTGTTCGACCGGGACAACCCGTTCAACCCGGTCAACCGCCGTATCGACATCGTCGTGCTGACCAAGAAAGCCCAGGCAGCCATCGAAGGCGCGCAAGGTGCTGATGCGGCGAAGCCTGCCGATCAGAGTCAGAACGGCGCTGCTCCGGCAGCTCCGGTCGACCCGAACGCGCTGCCGGCGGACAAGCAGCCAGTGCCGGCTCACGAGTTGCGTGAACGCTTGAATCTGTTCGATGACGCCGCGCCTAAACCTGCTGACCCGGGCGCGGCGGCGCCAGCGCCGAAGCAGTGATCAAAAAAAACCGACAGCGATGTCGGTTTTTTTTTGCCTGATCAGCGGCCACCCCTCACGGGGCTTTTCAAAAGTGAGGCGATTCTAGAACCCGCGGCGAATCCGGTTTTTCAGCTGTTCATGAAACATCTCCGCATTGCGCTTGTAAGCTCCCTTCACCGACTCGCTGATTGAATCCAGGGCCATCGACCGCTTGTCCGACACCTCCTCGCGATACGCCTCGATAAAGAAATTCAGATCGCTGGCCGTGCTCAGCTTTGGCCACTTGTCCAGATAGATCGGCAGTTCAGCCGGCCCGGTTTTGAACGTACAGATCCGTCGGTTGCTAATGGTCGCCTCACCAATTTCAAACGGCACCCACCACGACAACGCCGTTTTCTCTGAAACCACTGCCAGCAAATGCGTGCATTCGGTGATGTTGCGGGTGATCACCCCGGTGATGTCGTCGGTGGTCTGCGATTCCGGATCCAGCACGTCGAGGTACGTCTTGATGTTGGCCTGGGTCAGGCGCGTATTGATGTTGATCGCATGAGCGCGATCCATGTGGCGGTAGCTGATGAAAACGGGCATCAGAAGTGTCCTTTCAGAGCGAGTTCGCGGTAATAGGCGCCGAGGGCGGTGAGACGGCAGCCGGTGGCGTTGAGCGCGGCGTAGTACATGTGCTCGGCGTCGACCGGTTCGATCAGGCTGTGGCGGTTGCATTTCTGCAACTGAGCGAAAATTTCGCCGTGCGCCGGGTCGAAGGTCGCTTCGGTAGGTTCATAGCTTCGGTCCAGCGCGAAGACTGACTCGGCCTCGGCGAACCAGTCGGGCAGTTTGCGCAGGATTTCCTTGGGGATCAGCGGCGAGACTTCACGCAGGGAAATGAACTGCGAAACGTTGGTCTTGAACACCGGGCGCTGTTCCCAGGCGTCGAGGGCGTTATCGACGAAGGAGTACAGGCTGCCGGGAGTGATCTTGCCGAGGATGTTCGCGGCGCCGCCGTGCAACGCCTGCAAAAGCAGGCCGGTAAACACGCCGTGCTGCGCGCCCTCCAGCGCCGGCTGCTCTTTCTTGCAGGCGGTCAGAATCGTCATGCCTTCGCAGACCGTGCTGCTTTCACTGCGCAAGGCGCGCACCTCGCCGGCCGAGCCGCTTTGGCAGCAGTCGAGAATGATCACTTTGTTTTTGATGCGCGTGGCTTTGCTGGCCCAATTGAGGACGTCGCTGATACGGACGCCGTCCTTGGCGCTGCGGTAGTCCTGTGGGATCAGCATGCCTTCATCGGTGTCGGCATCGAAGCCGCCGTGTCCGGCGAAATACAGCAGTGCGACGTTGCAGTCGCCGGAAAACAGCTCGCGAATCTGGTCCTCCAGTTTCTCTCGACTCAGATAATCTTCAGCGGACGTCAGCACGATGTTCTTGAAGTTGGGGTCGCCATTGGCGTCGGTCTTCAGCACCGAGGCCATGGCCATGGCGTCGTTGCAGCAGCCGCTCAGCGCAGAAATGTTCGAGTAATCGTTTATGCCGATAAACAGTCCCTTGCGCATGGTTACACCGCCGTGTGCAGGCGGATCGCGCTGACGATACTGTTGGTGTTCCACGCGCACTCGGCATGAGCCGCATTGCGCACGACCGTGGAAATACGTTCGGCACCAAAGGGCTTGATCGCGATGATCACCTTGCCCATGCGTTTGGCGATCTCGATTTCCTTGTTGATCCATTTGCTGTAGGTCGAATACATGCCGGCCATGATCAGCACTGCCGAGCAGGGGCGAATCTTGTTTTCGATGGCTTCTTCAAGTTGCTTGTCCGTGCGCGCGCCGACGATAGGGTTGTGCGGCGGCACGGAAAAATTCTTGTAGGTGAACGTCGGATGGGCGTTGAGCAGGCGGACCAGATTGTCGTGGCTGTCTGAGTAGTTCCACGAATGGCTGATGAACAAATGGTAGGTTTGCATAGGGTCCTCGGAAGTCGCGAAAGTGCGAAGGAGGACCCGAATGTAGGCTTCTGGAGCGCGCTCACAAGATCTGCGCGGCGAAACAGAAAAGCCCTGCAAGCGAACGAGCGCAGTCTTTCGGAAAGATCTGACGTTTAAGTTTGGCAGGGTTTGTCAGGCGTGATCCGACAACCGGCAGCCCGTGGGAAGGGGCCGCCGGTGCGCCTGTTTAATGGTTGTTTTCGGGCAGGCTGGCGATGATCGAGCGATAGCTGTTCATGCGCTGCTGTTGCACGCGGCCGTCTTCCAACGCCTTGAGCAGCGCGCAACCCGGCTCGCGGTCGTGCTTGCAGTCGCGGAAACGGCAGGTGCCGAGCAGGTCGTCAAACTCGATGAAGCCGGCTTCGACGTCGGCGCGGCTGACGTGGCCCAGGCCGAATTCGCGGATGCCCGGGGAGTCGATCAGTTCACCGCCGCCGGGGAAGTGAAACAGGCGTGCGGTGGTCGTGGTGTGCGTGCCCTGACCGGACAGTTCGGACAAAGGACCGACACGGGTCTCAACGTCCGGCAGCAGGCTGTTGACCAGCGACGACTTGCCGACGCCGGACTGGCCGACGAATACGCTGATGCGTCCGTCGAGCTGCTGTTGCAGCTGTTCCATGCCATTGCCGTGATGCGCCGAGACTTCCAGCACCGGATAACCCAGTGTGCGATACACCGCCAGCAGCGCGTTGAGGGCCGGGGCGTTGTGTTCGTCGATCAGATCGAATTTGTTCAGCAGCAGCAACGGACGAATGCCGGCGTGTTCGGCAGCGACCAGGTAGCGATCGATCAGGTTGGCGTGGGGCTCGGGCAGCGGGGCAAAAACGATGACGATCATGTCAACGTTGGCCGCGACCGGCTTGAGCTGGCCCCGGCTGTCCGGGCGGCAGAGTTCGGTACTGCGCGGCAGTTGTGCGACGATCACACCGATGCCCTGGTTGCCGGCACGCCAGACGACTTTGTCGCCCGTCACCAGCGCCGGCAGGTTGGCGCGCAAATGGCAGCGGAACACTTGTCCGGCGAGTTCGCCGTCGGTGGCCTCGACCTCAACCTGCACGCCGAAATGGGCGATCACCAGACCGTGCTGTTCCGGGCCCAAGTCGCCGCCCTCGAGGGCTTCGACCGCCGAGGACTCGCGTTTGGCAGCGCGTGCGGCGCGCTCGCCTTGAATCTTTTCGATGCGCCAGTTTTGGCGACGATTGAGTTGGCGTTTGGCCATGGGTGTTCCGTCTGAAGAATGCAGCGATTAGGTAAAACGGCCGCGAGTTTAGCACGCCCGGCCACCTGCCTAGGCTAAACTGCGCAGCATTGCCTAGGAGCCCGAATATGCAAAACCCGCAGAACCTGATCTGGATCGACCTGGAAATGACCGGTCTGGACCCGGACAACGACGTGATCATCGAAATGGCCACTATCGTTACCGATAGCGACCTCAACACCTTGGCCGAAGGTCCGGTGATCGCCATTCACCACAGCGACGAAGTGCTCGCGCGCATGGATGAATGGAACACTCGCACCCATGGCAACTCCGGCCTGACCCAGCGTGTACGTGACAGCCGTATCAGCATGGCCGAAGCCGAAGCCCAGACCATCGCCTTTCTGGAACAGTGGGTGCCGAAGGGCAAGTCACCGATCTGCGGCAACAGCATCTGCCAGGATCGGCGCTTCCTTTATACCCACATGAAAGCGCTGGAAAGCTACTTCCATTACCGCAACCTCGACGTCTCGACGCTCAAGGAACTGGCCGCGCGCTGGGCACCGGACGTGCGCGACAGCTTCAAGAAGGGCAGCACCCACCTGGCGCTGGACGACATTCGCGAATCGATCGCCGAGTTGCAGCACTATCGCAAGCATTTCATCAAGTTCTGATGCGCTTGATGGTTTTTTGTGGCGAGGGAGCTTGCTCCCGCCCGGCGGCGTAGCAGTCGTAAATCTGCACATCCGTCATGGCTGAAAAATGTAGGGGAGTGCTTCGCGCTCCAGCGGGAGCAAGCTCCCTGGCCAGAAAAGGGCAATGCGCCTCCGCCCTCTTCTGGTGCGGTGCTGAAATGGCTAGACTGCGCGCCTTCCTGTCTGGACCGCCATCATGCTGCTGATGCTCTATCTGATCGCCATTACCGCTGAAGCCATGACTGGCGCGTTGTCTGCCGGCCGCCGCGGCATGGACTGGTTTGGCGTGGTGCTGATCGCCTGTATTACGGCGCTGGGCGGCGGTTCGGTGCGTGACGTGTTGCTGGGGCATTACCCGCTGACCTGGGTCAAGCACCCGGAATACCTGGTGCTGACGTCGGTCGCGGCGATGTTTACCGTATTCACCGCGCGCTGGATGCGTCACCTGCGCTCGCTGTTTCTGGTACTCGATGCGGTCGGTCTGGTGGCGTTCACCCTGATCGGTTGCATGACCGCGCTGGAAATGGGCCACGGCATGCTGGTGGCGTCGGTCAGTGGCGTGATCACCGGGGTGTTCGGCGGCATCCTGCGTGACATCTTCTGCAATGACATTCCGCTTATCTTTCGACGTGAGCTCTATGCGAGCGTTTCCTTCGCCGCAGCGTGGTGCTACATGCTGTGTCTGTACTTGAATGTGCCAGGCGAGCAAGCGATTCTGATTACTCTGTTTGGCGGATTTCTGTTACGTCTTTTGGCCATTCGTTTTCATTGGGAAATGCCTAAGTTCGTTTATAACGACGAACACTGATTCCGATTGGGGCAAGCAGGTTTTTTTGCTGTAATCGTGCCTGCGTAAATGCATGTTTCTTACAGTTTTGCTTTTCGCTTTCTTTGCGCTGAATGTTATTAATTCAGGGACATCAACTCTGATGTCGATTTTCTGAAATTATACGAAAGCAAAGGAAGTGCAAACATGGGTGAAGTCACGGAAGAGACACAGGTTCAGCCAGCCATGGTCGGGGCTTTTGAAAGCCTTACATTGCTGAAAGTTAAATTCGATGCGGCAGAAAGCACGCGCAGCAAAGAACTTTTCGGCAATGGCCGCATGCAAGCCAAAGTACAAGTACTTGTAGCGGGTGCCGATGCCGATGGCAATGCGGTTCATGTACCGGCCGAAGTGATGGACAGCATCAGCCTCATTCATTACAGCAGCGGCCAACCGCTGAGCAATGGCTGGAAGGCCAGCGATGAGCAAGGTAGATTCACCCTGGAGTCGCACTACAGCGCCAATACTGTGCCCGATGAGGATGACTCCGTGCATCCGCAGGTACGGACCTTCTGGGTATCTTCGGCCGGTGCCGGAGAAACCCAGGTTGCCGCACGTGTGACGGTAAACCAGCAGGTCATTCGCAGTAACGGCACGACGCTTTCCAGTGTCCACGACAGCAGCGTGAGCCTGATTGCGAAGGAACCCGTTGCCTATTCCATCGACAGTTTCCGCTGGTACTCGGTTCGGCGCGGGAACGAAGAACCGGGCAATCGCATCTGGAACTATTATCTGGGGCTGTATCCGCAAGGCGGACAGCAAATCAAACTGATGGACTGGATTTCCGAAGGTGGCCGAGGCAGCCGCATGTTTGCCAAAGGTAACAAGCTGCGGGAGTCTTCAACCAATCATCTTCAAGGCATCTTTGTTCTGCCTGAACAAAAGACGCAGGAAGTATGGTTGCCGTTCGACGGCCCGCCGCTCTCCGATATACTCAGTTTCGGCGCGCAGGGCTGGTTATATTTATCAACCAAGAAGAAACGCTATTCGGTCAAGGTCAGTGACAGAGACGGGGAGTTGACCGTGGTGCAGGCGCTCTCCGGGTATTCCACTATTGAGCCAGCAAGCAGCGACGCTGAAGTATTTCACTTTCAGGCCATCGATCAGTATGGTACTGAGCACAAACTTGCCCTTCGTACGGATTTTGCAGCGCGCCAATTTTATTTGGAGCGCGGATAACTTCAGCGCGACGAACTTGAGCTGTTACAAGTGGTAGATATATATGCCGCTGAAGAGGGTGCAAGTCTGTAAGCTGAAACTTCGGCAATCCCATGATTGATCGAAGTTCGATACTTTACAGACAAACGTTTGTTGGCTCCGCGGTGCTGCGGAGCCAGCACACCACCACTCAAGGATGAGCATTAATGGTTGGCAAACCACCCCGTAACCCTGCAACCGGCCTTTCGAAAAAACCGGATCTCGACGCTGACGGCTCGCGACGGCCGCTGGACAGCGAAACAGTCCTTTCACCACTGCCGCACCTTACCGAGCCTCGACTTGCGGAGATCAGGCCGAAACCTGCGATTGTGGATTCGGTTAATCCCGAGCAGGCGATCAGCGTCAGTCTGATGAATCCCGTCGCAGACGAATTGATTCATGCCACAGCGGGGGAGGCGCTGGCGGGTTTCCGGGTGCTGGCGCCCACGAGTTTGATGAAGGTCGGCTCTCGGGGCGTCTGGATATTCAAGGGGCGCGAATATGTCGCGATTGCCGATGGTCAGTTTGTTCAGGTCGTCACCGATCCAGGCAGCGGCCTGTTCAGGGCAACAAACTCCCGCGAACTCGAGCCCTCCGGCCCATGGCTGATACCGGGCGAGGAGGGGCAGTTGTGGCGCCCGCTCGATAGCCAGAGCGTCATTTTTCTCGATTCTATATCAGCGCAAACCGCACAGCTTTTTCGCCAGATGGGCCGTTCCGTAGCGCAGTTCAGCGACGTGACGGTCGGACGCATGTTAGCCGTGAGCGGGGTCAGTGAATCGTTACTGCGCGATGTGCTCGTCAATGAGCGTCCCGCACCTTTTTTGCTGAAGGACACCATCAGGCGATTCGAGCTTGATCACCTGATTCAGGCAGAGGGGCACCCGATACCCTCTGAGCGGTTCGGCCGGTTCAAAAACCTGGAAGAAGCGTTCGAAGCCGACTGTGATGAAAACACTCTTCGCATGCGCCGGGTATTTCCGGGTCTGCCGAAAACTGCCGCACAAGCGATATGGCGCACCACCAGCGCCAGCGAGCGTTTGCATATGCACAATCAACCGGGCATGCCACAGCGAGTTGCGCAAGAGATCCTGATAGCCCTGCGGGAAATCCGTCTGGCCAGGGCCGGGGAAGGCCTTTATTTAGAGGCAGTATCGAACCCGGACAGTGATCGATTAATGCTGCATATGCTCGGCAACCTTGCCAAATGGCCGCAGCAAATCCGTATCGAGATTCGCCGGGGGGCGACGGACTCTGACGTTCTGGGCGCTATAGGCGATGCCCGTTCACCGTTTCGTCACGTACTGATTCGCCAGAATGATGGTTATGCCACTCACCGTGGCGATGGCTCTTCACCTCAGGGATCGAAAGATCTGTGTTCGGCACTCTTTTTGCTGTTGCTGCCCGAACAACGCCAGCTACTCGGTGTGACAAAAGACGGTGGTGCAGCGCTGCGACAATTGATCCGTGCCCAGCCGCTGCCGACGCGCGCAGCCGTGAGCAAATTGCTCGAGCTCGCACCGCTACCCCACGTCGACCTTGGCACCGTGCAATTCGGGCAAAGGGGTCAGTTGCATGGGGGGGGAGACAGCCAACCGGCATCGACAAAGTCCGTCGTGGAGCGGGTACATGATCTTTATCCGCAGCTTTCGCATGAGGAGGCGGCAAAGTTCATCAACGAACGTTTGAAGAATGATCCGGCCGGTGTATTGATTCGTCTGGAAAAAGAATTTGCAACGTTGTGCGATGAACTGGCGATATGGAATGCCGATGGGCCGCCACCTCATACCCTGGTATCGGAACCAGACGGCGCTACCACACAGGCGGAGCGACGCCAGGCTCGCGAGCGATTCAGCGCAAAGCTGCGAGATATCTGGCAGCGCAAGTCGGTGTCAAAGTGGGGGGAGGGAGACTATCATTTTTCTCACTATGTCGATTTTTCGGGTGAGTTACCAAGGCTTTCCACCAGATTTGAATATGTAACGGAGTTGATCCTGACCGTAGAAAAACCGGGCGCACGGATGGGGGCGTTTCTTGACAGTTTTCCCAATGTTCAATCAATAGGGATTTTTGGCATTGAAATCGGGGAATTCCCATCAGGAATATTCCAAATGCGCCAGTTAAGCGAGCTAACACTGGACGGGTGCTCGCTAACACTATCCGAGGTCACCGTCGAGGGATTGTCCAGAATCGAAACGCTTACCCGATTGAATCTGGCAAACAACCCTCTGACAGTTGCTCCGCAGGTAGGCTACATGGCAGGTTTAACCGGATTGATGCTGAGCAACGCAAATCTCTCCAACGTACCTTCAGGCATAGACGCGCTAAGGAAACTGGGTGTCGTGGCGTTGCATGATAATAATATTTCCGACGTGGGATATGAGTTGTTTGAGATACCGGATACTCAGGATCTATTCGTTGGTTTAGTGAATAACCCGCTGAGTGAAGCGTCAAGGCAACGGATTAGTCAGTATTTAGAAAACTCCAGTATGGATCGGAAGGTGGAAATCCAGGTGGAGGATGTGGTTTCACAATCTGACTCCGATAGTGAATCTTCTGAAAGCGGGATTTCGACAGGGTCGGACAGTGACTGAAATGTTGGTAAAGGTGACGGATTCTTTATCTTCATAACATATACTGACAAGGGTAGCTGTCCGGTGACTTCCCCTTCTGATTCTGTGTAGCTTAAGTCAGAAGGGGAGAAAAGTCCCCGCGTGCTGGAATCAGAGGTTCAGGGATGAGGTTGTTAAAGTTTGCGTCGTGATATTTGCAATTTTTGAGTGTGTGAGTATTTGTGTAAGTTGGTGATGGAGATGTTAAATTATTGCCTTCTCATAATTTGTCGAATGTCTCGGCTGTTTTAATTTAAGTTAAGCCTCAATACTTTGCTGAGTCCTTAAAGGGCGAAATCTATCAGCCAGCAAGGTATCGTAAAATGATTGATGAACAAGTAGGTATATCCCGTATCGAGGTAAAGCTCGACGCCACAACGTCTGGCCAGCACAAAATGCTCTATGCCAACGGTCGCATGCAGGTGCGTGTATTGGTTCTTCTTCACGGCATCGATAACAATGGCGACGGCGCGTCACTGTATGGACATCCGGCGTTGCAGTCGCTGCGATTGATCGCCTATAACGGCTCTCGGCCTCTGGAAGGAGACTGGAGCGTATCGCTTCAGGAGAACCGTTATGCTCACGAAATGACGGGGGGTGCAACTCGGCTGACTGAAGTCCCGCGCGTCACGCATAACCGGATAAGCGACGACTCTGACCCGGTACAGATTTTTCAGTTCTGGGTTTCGGCTGCCCGACCTGGAATCATGGAAGTCGCAGCCGAGATTGTCATGAACGACGTGGTGTTGCGATCCAACGGAGTCGGCTTCGACAGCAGTGTCACGCTGGAGGCGATCCCGCCGAAAAAATATCCAGTTAGCAGCTTCTCTCTGACCAAATATGCTGAGCAACAGCAGAGAGCCCGATACGACTGGGTTCAACGTTTTCATATTGGTCTTCACGCGGATGGCCGGCAGATCCATCTGCTCGACTGGTACAGCAGTGAAGTAAAACTCCATCCTTATGACTCTGCAGACGCGGTGAAGATTTATGTGTCTGGGAAAATTTATTCCACTTCATTAAATAGTCGAACAGGATTTTATGGTTTTCTGGCGCCGATTTATGGCGTGAACGCCACGCTTCGCACTCTCGTCGGTAACCAGAATATCCCGATCAATGGAGTGCCAGGACAATTGACCCTCGTTCAATATGCTTCTGCTGACTTGCAGGCTGATCCGAAAAATAAAGATGGATTCGAGTTTGCAGTGATCGATGAGTTCGGTTCGGAGCACAGGCTTTCAATCGATGGTGATAACGAGCGATTCATTCTGGTTCTGAGTGAATCGAGGCGGCCGATGAGACAGTTTGCCTGATTTCGTCATGGGATCAGCGAGTCATCGCTGATCCATTGGACTTGCAATTTTCTGAATCTGAAAGTAAAGGACGATTTTCCATGGCAAACACTTCATCTTCCGCTGTTCATTCAAACGCTTTCAACTTTGGTGAATTTGTTTCCGGAGGCGTTGATCCCCGCACGGGCATGTACACCTGCGCCCTTTCGTTGGGAAAGTTTCATTCAGCGGATCTCAATGGCCCCGAGTTTGCATTTTCACTGGGTTTTAATCCGCTCAATCAGGCGGATGTCGGTTTCGGTACGGGCTGGTCGCTGACCATGCCCTGTTATGATTTGCAGAGCAAAGTCATGACCTTGTCCAACGGTGAACGCTACAAGGCTGTCGAGACGCCTGCCGGCCTGAAGTTCAAGGAAATGAAGCTGCAAACCGCGAGGGTATTGGTAACTGGGGCAGAGCGCTATGAAGTTCGATACAAGGATGGTCGGCGTGAGTTGCTGAAAGTCCTGGCCGGCAGTCATTTCGCCGTAGCGGAGAAAATAATTGCGGCGAACGGTGTCAGCGTTACGCTGAAGCATGAGTTGTTCAACGGGTTTCCCAAGTTGACCGAAATCAATGACACCAAGCGCTGCCTCTTGAGGGTCACACGCAAGGCAGGCCAGGTGATATTGACCCGGCATCCCGACACTGCTTCTAGTTCCAACTACAAGTTGATCTTGAAAAACGCTCGGGTAACGGCTATCGAGCTACCGCTCGGTAAAGGTTGGGAGCTGGAATATGAGGTGATTGACGGGGCCAGTTATTTGCACCGCCTTGTCAACCCATTGCGCGGTGTAGAGATCATTCGCTACAAGCGCCAAGGCCATCGCTTCGTCAGTGGCGTTGACCGGACATTGCCGTTTGTCATCGCTCACGATATTTACCCAGGGCGTGGCCAACCCAGGCTCTGCAAGACTTACGAGTACTCCGACCATAACTTTCTCGGCCAGGGACTGCTGCCGGCCAGAGACAGTGATGGGGATCCTCTCTATCAGGCGCCCGGCTACTACGTATACACCTCGGATGAGAAGTGGGTGGTAAAAGGCAAAGTTCACACCCGCATCAAACGCACCTACAACAAGTTTCATCTCCTCGTCGCAGAGACGACCACCTGTGGCGACGCGCAGATCGAAACCGCCACCGAATATCACTGCTCCGTCACCAAGCCATTCAATGACCAGGTGGCTCAGTTCCGCATGCCGAAGGTGCATACGGTGACGTACCTTGATCGACGCACCCAGCAAAAGCGTGTGGAAACCACCGTCACCGAGTTCGATCAGGAAGGCAACCTGCTCAAGCAGGTTGAGCCGAGTGGGGTCACGACTTCGACGGAATTTTATCCGGCCAGTGGTGGCGATAATTGCCCAGAGGATCCGCTGGGTTTTACCCGATTCCCGAGAAAGAGGACGGTCAGTGCTGCCGCGTCGGAGGGTGCGTCGACTGTCACGTACTACGACTATGCACTGCAGCCAGCATTGAAGGGTACGGAACTGGCATCTGTCGTACCGGTTGAGGAGCGTTTGTGCGAAGTGGTGGAAGGCGTTGAGGTCTTACGCTCGAAAACCGAACGCAGTTATCTGAACTCGCCTGAGGACCCACTCAAGCACGGGGCTACGAAAGAGCAAAGTGTCACCCTGAATGATAAAAAAACCTCTACCGAATTTTCCTATGAACTTGAGGGTGAGAGATTGCGGGTCAAGTCCAGCACACGCGGATTTGACGGCAAGCTGCAGACCACTGAAAAAATGCTCTCGACGCTAACCGGATTACTGGTCTCGGAAACGGGTGTCGATGGCGAGCACATCGAACATCAATACGATGCCATCGGCCGTGCGGTGTGCAAAACAGTCGCTTCTGGCACACCTTATGCGGCTGCCACCCAATGGGCCTATCTGGCCGCCACCAAACAGCAGCCGGCGACAGTGGTGACCACGGATCCAGGCGGTGGCGAGCAAAGAGTGACCTATGACGGCCTGGAACGGGTCATCACCGTTCAGGAAAAGGACTGCGACCATCCCGACAAAGACGGTCTCATCGAGGCTCGCACGCTTTATTGCGCCCTGCATGATTCGGTCGGTCACAAGGTGGAAGTGACGCTGACCGATTGGCGTGATGGCAAGCCTTATCCGATTAGCACCCGCTACGAATTCGATTCCTGGGGCCAGGTCAGCAAGACGCTGCATGCCGATGGGCGTATCGAGCATAGTGAGGCGGATCCGGTGCTTCGCCAGCAATCCCATTGGTTTCAGGGAATGGGCAAGACACTCACCCTCGTCAATGATTTCGGTAAGCCACTCAGTCTCGAGCGCTTCAATCTGAAGAACAAGAGTCTCGGCAAAACCGCTTTCACCTATGACGGGTACGGACGCACAACCAGCCAGACAGACCCTCTGGGCAATACCACTCGATATGAGTACGACGTTTATGACCGGATAATCCGCAGTGTCCTGCCCGACGCCAGTACGGTCGTGACCGACTATGCCGAGCATAGCGATGAGGGACTACCGATCGGCATCAAGGTTGATGACATAGTGTTGGGCCAGCAAGCTTATGACGGTTTAAGTCGATTAATACAAAGTACCGTGGGTGGACGAAAGTCCGAGGCTGGTTATGAAGCGGGCTTCACTCAACCGCAGTGGCACAGGAGTGCTGATGGCAACAAAACCGAATTCACCTATTTGCGCGATCTGGGCAGTTTACTGACGGAGCGCAAGGTCGGCGCATTGCTCACGACCATGACGTACGACCCCGCCAGTGGCAATCCCTTGACCTGTACCGAAAACGGCCGGGAACGCAGCTTTACCTATTACCCCTCCGGACGCCTCAAAACCGAAACGACAACCTTCGGCGCTATCAGTAAAGAAACGTCCAGTACCTATTCCTTGCAGGGGCGACCGATCACCCATGTCGATGTACTCGGAGCCGAATGCAGATCCGACTATGATCAGCACGGCCGCCTGCTATTTACCACGCAGGGTTCGTTGAAAACCGAATTCCACTATGACGTCCAGACGGGGATGCTGGGCTGGACGAAAACCGAAGATACGTCGATCAAGCGGCAGATGATCACCCGATTCGCCTATGACGATATCGGTCGCGAAACCCGCCGTACATTCGAGATTCAGGGCCAGCCCGACCAGACGCTGGAATCGACTTATACGCTTGCTGGCAAACTGGCGCAGAAAGTGTCCAGGCGTGGCACGCAAGTATTGCGCGACGAGCAATTCGCCTACGATGCGCGCGGGCGTCTGATCCAGTACGACTGTACCGGCATGCAGAAGCCCCGTGATCCATACGGTAAGGAAATTGTTCGGCAGACGTTCACCTTCGATGTGCTGGACAACATTCTTACCGTGCAGACGAAGTTCCCGCTGGGCGTCAATCTGACTACGTTCAGTTATGACAATCCTGATCCTGCACAGCTCAGCGCAGTCAAACATTCCCATGCCGACTATCCGCCGGCAGTGACGTTGGAGTACGACGCCAGCGGCAGGATGATCAAGGACGACCAGGGGCGAACCCTGGCCTATGACGCTTTGGGACGGCTCGAGCAATTGTCCGGCGCAGGCGGTTCAGTCATTCGTGGCTACCATTACGACGGTTTCGATGATCTGGTTGAGCTGTCGCAACCCGATCAGGTGACTACGCAGCGTTACTACTACGCAGGCCGGGTCGCCAATGAGGTGAGTGGTGAAAATTCATCCAGTATGGTCCGTCACGGTGGAACGCTCGTAGGGCAACAGCAACGTGGTTTGAATGTCGGCGCGCAGCTGTTTGGCACCGATCAGCAGCAAAGCGTGCTGGCAACGCTGGGCAAGGAACAGCTCACCGATTGCGCCTACAGCCCTTATGGGCACCGTCCTGCCGACGGCGGATTGTTCAGCCTGGCGGGGTTCAACGGCGAACAGCTGGATCCGGTTACCGGGCTGTATCTGCTGGGCAACGGTTACCGGGCCTATAGCCCGACACTGATGCGTTTTCTTGCCCCCGATAGCATGAGTCCATTCGGCGGTGGCGGAGTCAATGCCTACAGTTATTGCCTGGGCGACCCTGTCAATCGGGTTGACCCTACCGGGCATATCTCTTGGCAATCGGTCCTGGGCATCGGTCTCAGTATTCTCGGGATTGTTGCCAGCGTGGTGACGATGGGCGCGGCGACGCCATGGGCAGTGGCGGCATTGGGACTGGCGGTCGCTTCAGGCTTGGCCGGTATTGCCAGCGAGGTGGTCAATGGGCTGGACCCGGGTTCTCAAGCCGGCGAGATATTGGGCTGGATCAGTTTTGGCCTGGGACTGGCTTCGCTCGGTGCAGGTTTGGCGGCGGGTGCAAAAGCTGCTGTGAATGCGGGCAGGAAGATGGCTTCAGCCTTTAGTAAAGGTCTCAGTCCTAAAAAGGAGGACGCAGCCAGAGCGGCACGACGTCTTAAGGGGAATGCGAAAAAAGCCAAGGCGCCCGTGGAGGACGTGGCAGATCAGCCTTGGCAATTAGTCAGGCCCGAGGCAGAAGACTACCTCTTTGCCGTTCGTAAGACGATGGCCGACGAATTCTTCGGACTCGTGGAAAGCAATATGTCCCCCCTACAGGCAGCCAGGAAGTCGAGGATGTATTACGAGGAATTCGGCGCAGCCGGTGATGGAAGAAAAGTAACGCATGTTTTTTTTACGGCCTCGAAAGGACGGGGAGAGCGTATTTATCTTCTGGAGGACAGTAAACAGAGAGTTTGCAAGGTCCTGCAGGCGGGCGGTCATTGGACCGACGGGGAGACCAACGCAATAATGAGATCGGCCAAAAATATGGTTACAACGCGCGTATGAGCACTCTGTGCTTGCCCTTTTAGGGGGATTAAGGTCTGGAATGCTGTTCAAGTGCCCACTCCACATGTTCTTTAACCAACTCTGACGGATAATCACGTCGCGCCTTCAACGCTTCCAGCACCGGAATCGTTGAAGGCGCATTGCCTAGCCCCACCGCCAGATTGCGTAACCAGCGCTCATAGCCCGCCCGCCGCAACGGCGAACCTTCGGTGCTGCTCAAGAACTTCTCTTCGTCCCACATGAACAGTTCGGCAAGTTCGGCATTGTCGAGGTTGTGCCGTGGCTGAAAATCGCCTTCCCCGGACGGCTTGGCGAAACGGTTCCAAGGGCAGACTATCTGGCAGTCGTCACAGCCAAACACCCGATTGCCGATCAACGGGCGCAGCTCTTCGGGAATGGCAGTTTTCAGCTCGATGGTCAGATAGGAAATGCAACGCCGGGCGTCCAGCACATAGGGGCCGACGAAGGCATTGGTCGGGCAGATGTCGAGGCACGCCGTGCAGCGCCCGCAATGCTCAGTGCTGTGCGGTTCATCCACCGGCAGCGGCAAATCAACAAACAGTTCGCTGAGGAAGAAATAACTGCCGGCCTTGCGGTTGAGCACCAGGGTGTTTTTGCCGATCCAACCCAGCCCGGCCTGCTCGGCGATGGCTTTTTCCAGCACCGGCGCGCTGTCGACAAAGGCACGAAAACCGAAGGGGCCGATCTGCGCCTGAATCCTGTCGGCCAGTTGTTGAACGCGTTTACGGATCAATTTGTGGTAATCGCGGCCCAAGGCATAACGCGACACGTAGGCTTTTTCCGGTTGCGCCAGCATTTGCGCCATTTGCGTATCGCCGGGAAGGTAGTCCATGCGCAGCGAGATCACGCGCAAAGTGCCCGGCACCAGTTCCTCGGGGTGCGAGCGTTTGCTGCCATGGGCGCCCATGTAATCCATCTCGCCGTGATAACCGGCCTCGAGCCACCGTTGCAGATGCTGCTCATGCTCGGCCAGGTCCAGGCCACTGATGCCGACTTGCTGGAAGCCCAGCTCACGGCCCCAGTCCTTGATCGATTGGGCGAGGGCGGGCAGGTCTGTGGTGATGGCGGACATGAGGCGAGAGAAACCGGAGCTGAGGTGCGTATAATTCTGCCAGACATCGGAGCCCGAAGACGCATGCCGCAGACGAAAGATGAATTACCCGACGCGCTGTACCGCGCCGCACAGGTGCGCGAACTCGACGCACGGCTGATTGCCGCCGGCACGCCGGGCTTCGAACTGATGCAGCGTGCCGCCCGGGCAACGTGGCGCGCGCTGGTGCGCCAGTGGCCGACAGCGAACGCGCTGACGGTACTGGCCGGTCACGGCAACAATGCCGGCGACGGTTATCTGGTGGCCCTGCTCGCGCAACGTGCCGGGTGGTCGGTGCAGGTGTTGGCGGTTGGCGATCCGCAGCGTTTGCAGGGCGACGCGGCCTCGGCCCATGCCGAGGCGCTGGCCGAAGGTGTTGCGGTGCAACGCTGGCAGGCGCAAAGCCAATTGCGCGGCGTCGTCCTCGATGCGTTGCTTGGCACCGGGTTGAGTGGCGAGGTGCGTGAACCCTATGCCGCTGCCATTGCTGCGATCAACGCCAGCGGTTTGCCGGTGGCGGCCGTCGATATCCCTTCGGGACTGTGTGCCGACACCGGTCGGGAGCTGGGCGTTGCCGTGCGCGCCGAGCTTACGGTGACGTTCATTGGCCTGAAGATCGGGCTGTTGACCGGCGACGCAGCGGATCACGTCGGCGAGTTGGTATTTAATGACTTGCATGCCACTGCCGAAACCTTCCGTGACATTCCCGTCAGCGCGCGACGGCTGAACGCCGCTAACCTTCCAATACTTGCCGCGCGCGCGCCGACTTCACACAAGGGGCGTTTCGGCCATGTGCTGCTGATTGGCGGCGATCACGGTTTTGGCGGGGCGATTCTGCTGAGTACGCAAATGGCCTTGCGCAGCGGCGCGGGCATGGTGTCGCTGGCGACTCGTCCCGAGCACGTGCCGGCAGCGCTGACCCGTGTACCTGAAGCCATGGCGCTTGGCGCCTCGTCAGCCAATCAACTGATGGGCCTGTTGGAAAAGGTCTCGGTGCTGGTCGTCGGGCCGGGCCTTGGTCAGGCGAGTTGGGCCCGCGCCTTGTTATCGGCAGCCGCCAACGCCGCGTTGCCGCAGGTGTGGGATGCCGATGCGCTGAACCTGCTGGCCAGGGGGTTTGTCCAGCTGCCCAAGGAATGCGTGATTACTCCGCATCCGGGCGAGGCGGCGCGTCTGCTGCAAATCGGTACCGCCGAGGTCCAGGCTGATCGCCCGGCGGCGGCGCTGGCCTTGAGCAAACAATATTCGGCGGTTGTCGTGCTCAAAGGCTCCGGCAGTCTGATTGCTCACCCGGACGGCCGTCTGGCACTGTGTCATCAAGGGCATCCGGCCATGGCCACGGCCGGGCTCGGTGATGTGCTGGCCGGTCTGATCGGCGCGTTGCTGGCGCAAGGCATGGACGCATTCGATGCTGCATGTCTCGCGGTTTGGCTGCACGCCAATGCCGGTCTGCAGCAAGGGAAATTCGGCCGTGGGCTGGCGGCCAGTGATCTGATTCCAGCCATTCGTCAGTTGTTGGAGGAGCAAGCACCGTGTCTGAAGTAACCCTGTACCTGGCCGATGAACAGGCCATGAGCGACTTTGGCGCACGGATCGCCCGCGTGACCCAGGGCCATGGCCTGATTTTTCTCGAGGGCAACCTGGGCATGGGCAAAACCACGCTGTCGCGGGGCATCATCCGAGGGCTGGGGCATGTCGGGGCAGTCAAGAGCCCGACCTTCACGTTGGTCGAACCCTACGAGATTGGCAACATTCGCGCCTTTCACTTCGACCTGTATCGCCTGGTCGATCCGGAAGAGCTGGAGTTTCTCGGCATCCGCGACTACTTCGAAGACGATGCCCTGTGCCTGATCGAGTGGCCCGATAAAGGTGCAGGCTTTTTGCCAAAGCCTGACCTGACCATTACCATTAGCCCGCAAGACAGCGGGCGTTCGCTGAAAATTTTAGCCCAGGGCTCGCGTGGCGAGGCCTGGTGTGCCGATTTGGCATTGGAATCCAATTAAATGATGGGGTTTGGTATGCGCTTTCGCGCGTTGGTGGCTGCCGCTGGACTGATATTGATGGCAGTAACCGTCAACGCTGTGGCCGATTCAAAGGTCAACAGCGTGCGCCTGTGGCGGGCGCCGGACAACACGCGACTGGTGTTTGATCTGAGCGGCCCGGTGCAACACAGCGTTTTCACCCTCACCGCACCGGATCGACTGGTGATCGACATCAACGGCGCCACCCTCGGCGCGCCGTTGAATGTACAGACGGCGAACACGCCGATCACTGCGATGCGCTCGGCCCAGCGCACGCCGACTGACCTGCGTGTGGTTATCGACCTGAAAAAAGCTGTCACGCCGAAAAGCTTCTCGCTGGCGCCGAACGCGCAGTACGGCAACCGGCTGGTGGTCGATCTGTTCGACAACCCGGCCGACGCCGCACCGCCGCCGGCCCCGACGCCATCGGTAGCGACTGTGCCGGCAGTGCCGGTAACCCCGACCGAACCGGCAATCAAGTTGCCGCCCGCCCCGGCCGGCAAGCGTGACATTATTGTGGTGATCGATGCCGGCCACGGTGGCGAAGACCCGGGCGCGTCCGGGTCGCGCGGCCAGCGTGAGAAGGACGTGGTGCTGCAGATCGCCCGCGAGCTTCAGCGTCAGGTCAACGGCATGAAAGGCTTCCGCGCCGAACTGACCCGTACCGGTGATTACTTCATTCCGTTGCGCGGGCGTACCGAAATTGCCCGCAAGAAGGGCGCCGACCTGTTCGTCTCGATTCACGCCGATGCGGCACCGTCCGCGGCAGCCTTTGGTGCTTCGGTGTTCGCTCTGTCCGATCGTGGCGCTACCTCCGAGACCGCCCGCTGGCTGGCCGACAGCGAAAACCGCTCCGACCTGATCGGTGGTGCCGGTAACGTCAGCCTCGACGATAAGGACCGCATGCTCGCCGGCGTGCTGCTCGACCTGTCGATGACCGCATCGCTGACCTCCAGTCTCAATGTCGGCCAGAAAGTCCTGACCAACATCGGCCGGGTCACGCCGCTGCACAAACAGCGGGTGGAACAGGCCGGATTCATGGTGCTGAAGTCTCCGGATATTCCGTCGATCCTGGTCGAAACCGGCTTCATCTCCAATGCCAACGAAGCGAACAAACTTTCGGCGGCGAGCCACCAGCAGGCGCTGGCACGTTCGATCAGCAGCGGCGTGCGCCAGTTCTTCCAGCAGAATCCGCCACCGGGCACTTACATCGCCTGGCTGCGTGACTCCGGCAAGATCGCCCAGGGCCCGCGCGACCACCGCGTCGGTCCGGGTGAAACCCTGGCGATGATCGGCGTGCGCTATCAAGTCTCGCCAGCCACTTTGCGCGCCGCCAATAATCTCAAAAGCGACGAGCTGAAAGTCGGTCAGCACTTGACCATTCCCGGCACCGAACTGGCATCCAAAGAATGAACCAGGTCCTGAATACTGCGCGCATCGAGCTGCTCAGCCCACGGCTGGCGAACCAGATCGCCGCCGGTGAGGTGGTCGAGCGTCCAGCCTCGGTGATCAAGGAATTGCTGGAAAACAGCCTCGACTCCGGCGCCAAACGTATAGATGTCGACGTCGAGCAGGGTGGCGTCAAGCTGCTGCGCGTGCGCGACGACGGCAGTGGTATTTCTGCCGATGACCTGCCACTGGCCCTGGCCCGTCACGCCACCAGCAAAATCCGCAATCTCGAAGACCTGGAGCAGGTGATGAGCCTGGGCTTCCGCGGCGAAGCACTGGCGTCGATCAGCTCGGTGGCGCGTTTGACTCTGACCTCACGCACCCGCGATGCCGATCAGGCCTGGCAAGTGGAAACCGAAGGTCGCGACATGGCGCCCCGTGTGCAACCGGCGGCACATCCGGTCGGTACTTCGGTGGAAGTGCGTGACCTGTTCTTCAACACCCCGGCGCGGCGCAAATTCCTCAAGACCGAAAAAACCGAATTCGATCACCTGCAAGAAGTGATCAAACGCCTGGCGCTGGCGCGCTTCGATGTGGCTTTCCATCTGCGCCACAACGGCAAGACCATCCTCAGCCTCCATGAGGCCCATGACGACGCGGCCCGCGCCCGACGTGTCGCGGCAATCTGCGGCTCGGGCTTTCTTGAGCAGGCGTTGCCGATCGAGATCGAGCGCAATGGCCTGCACCTCTGGGGCTGGGTGGGCTTGCCGACGTTCAACCGTAGCCAGGCGGACTTGCAGTATTTCTTCGTGAATGGCCGGGCGGTGCGCGACAAGCTAGTGGCCCATGCCGTGCGCCAGGCGTATCGCGACGTGCTGTTCAATGGCCGGCATCCGACGTTTGCGCTGTTTTTCGAGGTCGATCCGGCAGCGGTCGACGTCAACGTGCACCCAACCAAGCACGAAGTGCGCTTCCGTGACGGGCGCATGGTCCATGATTTCCTCTACGGCACACTGCACCGCGCGTTGGGCGATGTGCGCCCGGAAGATCAACTGGCCGGCTCCGTCACCACGGCGATCGTTCGACCGAGCGGAATCGAGGCGGGCGAATTCGGCCCACAGGGCGAGATGCGTCTGGCCGCGAATGCGTTGCTTGAACAACCGCAGGCGCAACCGGCGTTCAACACGTCCTCCGGCGCCAGCGCTGGCGGCGCTTATCAGTATCAATACACGCCGCGTCCGCAATCGGCCGTGCCCGCGGCCGAGGCTCAGGCCGCTTACAAAGAGTTTTTCGCACCGTTGCCGCAAGCCAACGCCGACGCATTGCCCACCGGTCAGGAAGACATCCCGCCGCTCGGTTACGCACTGGCGCAGCTCAAGGGCATCTACATTCTTTCCGAAAACGCTCATGGGCTGGTGCTGGTGGACATGCACGCCGCTCACGAGCGAATCATGTACGAGCGCCTGAAAATCGCCATGGCCAGCGAAGGCCTCAGTGGTCAGCCGCTGCTTGTCCCAGAGTCATTGGCGGTCAGTCAGCGCGAAGCTGATTGCGCTGAAGAACATGCGGCGTGGTTTCAGCGTCTGGGCTTTGAATTGCAACGCCTTGGCCCGGAAACCCTGGCGATCCGGCAGATTCCGGCGTTGCTCAAGCAGGCCGAAGCCAACCGGCTGGTCGGCGACGTGCTGTCGGACCTGATGGAGTACGGCACCAGCGACCGGATCCAGGCGCATCTGAACGAACTGCTCGGCACCATGGCCTGCCACGGCGCGATCCGCGCCAACCGGCGCCTGGCCCTGGCGGAAATGAACGGCCTGCTGCGCGACATGGAAAACACCGAGCGCAGCGGTCAATGCAACCATGGCCGACCGACCTGGACCCAACTGGGCCTGGACGATCTGGACAAACTGTTCCTGCGCGGTCGTTGATGAGCCAGCTTCCTCCAGCGATTTTCCTGATGGGCCCGACTGCTGCGGGCAAGACCGATCTGGCCATCGAGTTGACCAAGGTGCTGCCCTGCGAGTTGATCAGCGTCGATTCGGCGCTGGTCTATCGCGACATGGACATCGGCACGGCCAAGCCGTCGAAGGCGTTACTGGGCGAATACCCGCATCGTTTGATAGATATACTCGATCCGGCCGAGACTTATTCGGCTGCCGATTTTCGCCGCGATGCGCTGCTGGCTATGGCTGATATCACCGCGCGCGGAAAAATTCCGCTGCTGGTGGGCGGCACGATGCTTTATTACAAGGCTTTGGTCGAAGGTCTGGCAGACATGCCGGCAGCCGATCCCGAGGTCCGTGCGCAGATTGAAGAAGAGGCCGCGCGCCTTGGCTGGCAAGCCCTGCACGATCAGTTGGCGGTCATCGATCCGGTATCGGCGGCGCGGATTCACCCGAACGATCCGCAGCGCTTGAGTCGCGCCCTGGAAGTTTACCGGGTCAGTGGCCAGAGCATGACCGCCCTGCGCGAGCAACAATCTGCGCAAAGTACTGAAGCAGCCGCTTCGGGACTGCAACAATTGCCCTATACTGTCGCGAACCTGGCCATTGCTCCGGCAAATCGCCAGGTACTGCATGAGCGCATTGAACAAAGATTCACAAATATGTTGGAACAGGGGTTTATCGATGAGGTCGTAGCCCTGCGTAAAAGAAGTGACCTGCATTCGGGGTTGCCGTCTATACGTGCGGTAGGCTACCGCCAAGTCTGGGATTACCTGGATGGCAAGCTGACGTTGGCTGAAATGCAGGAGCGCGGCATCATTGCCACGCGGCAATTGGCCAAACGCCAGTTCACCTGGCTGCGCAGCTGGGAAGATATACACTGGCTGGACAGTCTTGATTGCGACAATCTGCCACGCGCCTTGAAATACCTTGGGACCATCTCCATATTGAGCTGAGTCCTTGCAATTGCCGTCTATCCTTGGGGGTGTGACGGCCAAAGCCATCTGAATTACCTATTTTTTATTATTGAATCCTTAAAGGAGTGCGGCACATGTCAAAAGGGCATTCGCTACAAGACCCTTACCTGAATACTTTACGTAAAGAGAAAGTTGGGGTTTCCATCTACCTGGTCAACGGTATCAAACTGCAAGGCACGATCGAGTCGTTCGACCAGTTCGTCATCCTGCTGAAAAACACCGTCAGCCAGATGGTTTACAAACACGCTATCTCGACAGTAGTGCCGGTGCGTCCGATTCGTCTGCCTAGTGCAACCGAAAGCGAACAGGGTGATGCAGACCCAGCGCCGGGTAACGCCTGATAGGAGTCTCCTTTGTTCTTTGAGCGCCACGGTGGTGGTGAACGAGTCATCCTCGTTCACTTGGATGGACAGGACCCTGAGGCGCGCGAAGATCCGCAGGAGTTTCAGGAGTTGGCTAATTCGGCTGGCGCCGAGACCGTTGCGTTTTTTAACGTGCCGCGTCATCGGCCAACCGCCAAATACCTGATCGGCAGCGGCAAGGTCGAAGAGTTGCGCGACCTGGTCAAGGCTGAAGAAGCCGATCTGGTGATTTTCAATCACATCCTCACGCCCAGTCAGGAACGTAACCTCGAACGGGTTTTCGAGTGTCGCGTGATCGACCGCACGGGTCTGATTCTCGATATTTTCGCCCAGCGCGCCCGTACCCATGAAGGCAAGCTCCAGGTCGAACTGGCCCAGCTTGATCACATGAGTACCCGGCTGGTTCGCGGCTGGACTCACCTTGAACGTCAGGGTGGCGGTATCGGCATGCGCGGCCCGGGTGAAACCCAGCTGGAAACCGACCGCCGTCTGCTGCGGGTGCGCCTGCGCCAGATCAAGGGCCGGCTGGAAAAAGTGCGCAGCCAGCGCGAGCAGTCGCGTCGCGGTCGATCACGCGCGGATATTCCTACCGTGTCTCTGGTGGGCTATACCAACGCCGGCAAATCCACACTCTTCAACAACGTGACGAAGTCCGACGTGTACGCGGCTGACCAGTTGTTCGCCACGCTGGACCCGACGCTGCGCCGCCTGGACCTTGACGACCTCGGTCCGATTGTCCTCGCCGACACGGTGGGCTTCATTCGTCACCTGCCGCACAAGCTGGTCGAAGCATTTCGGTCTACGCTCGAAGAGTCGAGCAACTCCGACCTGCTTCTGCACGTGATCGATGCGGCCGAACCGGATCGCATGTTGCAGATCGAGCAGGTGATGGTGGTGCTGGGCGAGATTGGCGCCCAGGACTTGCCGATCCTCGAGGTCTATAACAAACTCGATTTGCTTGAAGGCGTGGAGCCACAGATCCAGCGCGATGCCGATGGCAAGCCGCAACGGGTCTGGCTCTCGGCGCGTGAAGGCAGTGGTCTGGAATTGCTTGAGCAAGCCATTGCCGAGTTGCTGGGCAGTGATTTGTTTGTCGGCACATTGCGTTTGCCGCAACGATTCGCTCGACTGCGTGCGCAGTTCTTCGAACTCGGTGCGGTGCAAAAAGAAGAACACGATGAAGAAGGCGTCAGCCTGCTGACCGTTCGTTTGCCCCGGGTCGAGTTGAATCGACTGGTAAGCCACGAAGGATTGCAGCCGATGGAATTCATCGAGCAACACACTTTGCAATAAAAGCCTGACAAAGCGGTTGTGCCGCAACGGCAGGCATTCTGTAGCATTGGTCGGCGCGCCGTGGGTGCGTCTTTGCTTTATCAGATGGAGAGCGCTATGGCTTGGAATGAGCCGGGTGGCAACTCGAACAATCAGGATCCCTGGGGTGGCAAGCGCCGCAATAACGGCGACCGCAAGGGGCCACCGGATCTCGACGAGGCCTTCCGAAAGCTGCAGGAAAGCCTGAACGGGTTGTTCGGTGGTGGCAAGAAACGTGGTGATGACGGCGGTGGTTCGGGCAAACGCAGTGGCGGCTTCGGCGGCCTGCTCGGCATCGGTCTGGTCGTGCTGGCGGCTGTCTGGCTGTACAGCGCAGTGTACGTGGTGGACGAGCAGGAGCAGGCCGTAGTGCTTCGCTTCGGCAAGTACTACGAGACCGTCGGCCCGGGCCTGAACATCTACTTCCCGCCGATCGACAAGAAGTACATGGAAAACGTCACGCGTGAACGTGCGTATACCAAGCAGGGCCAGATGCTCACCGAGGACGAGAACATCGTCGAAGTGCCGCTGACCGTGCAGTACAAGATCAGCAACCTGCAGGACTTCGTGCTGAACGTCGATCAGCCGGAAATCAGCCTGCAGCACGCGACTGACAGCGCCTTGCGCCACGTGGTGGGTTCCACCGCCATGGACCAGGTGCTGACCGAAGGTCGTGAGTTGATGGCCAGCGAAATCAAGGAGCGTCTGCAACGCTTCCTCGATACCTATCGCACCGGTATCACGGTCACCCAGGTCAACGTACAGAGCGCAGCGGCACCGCGTGAAGTTCAGGAAGCCTTCGATGACGTGATCCGCGCCCGTGAAGACGAGCAGCGTTCGCGCAACCAGGCTGAAACCTACGCCAACGGCGTCGTGCCTGAAGCCCGTGGTCAGGCCCAGCGCATCATCGAAGATGCCAACGGCTACCGTGACGAAACCGTCTCGCGCGCCAAGGGTGAGGCCGATCGCTTCACCAAACTGGTCGCCGAGTATCGCAAGGCTCCTGAAGTAACCCGCCAGCGTCTTTACCTGGACACCATGCAGGAAGTCTTCAGCAACACCAGCAAGGTACTCGTGACCGGCAACAAGAACGGCCAGAGCAACCTGCTTTATCTGCCGTTGGACAAAATGATCCAGAACAGTTCGGGCAGCGCACCGGTCACCGGTTCGGCCGCCGCCAGCAACAACACGGAAACCGTGCCGCATGTCACTGACCTGCCGCAGACGCGCACAAGGGAGACCCGCTGATGAGCAATAAATCGCTGATCGCCCTTATTGTTGGCGTCGTCGTGGTACTGGTGGGCTGGAACTGCTTCTACATCGTCGCTCAGACCGAGCGTGCGGTGCTGCTGCAATTCGGTCGTGTGGTTCAGGCTGATGTTCAGCCGGGCCTGCATGTGAAAGTGCCTTACGTCAATCAGGTGCGTAAGTTCGACGCACGCCTGATGACGCTGGACGCACCGACGCAGCGCTTCCTGACCCTGGAAAAGAAAGCGGTGATGGTCGACGCCTACGCCAAGTGGCGCGTGAAAGATGCCGAGCGCTTCTACACCGCGACCTCCGGCCTCAAGCAGATCGCCGACGAGCGTTTGTCCCGTCGTCTGGAATCCGGTCTGCGTGACCAGTTCGGCAAGCGCACCCTGCACGAAGTCGTGTCGGGTGAGCGTGATGCATTGATGGCTGACATCACTGCGTCGCTGAACAAGATGGCGGAAAAAGAGCTGGGTATCGAAGTGGTCGATGTCCGGGTCAAGACCATCGATCTGCCGAAGGAAGTGAACCGCAGCGTGTTCGAGCGTATGAGCACCGAGCGTGAGCGTGAAGCTCGCGAGCACCGCGCCAAGGGTAACGAGCTGGCCGAAGGCATCCGTGCCGACGCCGACCGCCAACGCCGCGTGCTGCTGGCGGAAGCCTATCGTGAATCCGAAGAGGTTCGCGGTGATGGTGATGCCCAGGCCGCTGCGATCTACTCCAAGGCCTACGGTCAGGATCAGGAGTTCTACGCGTTCTACCGTAGCCTGCGTGCCTACCGTGAAAGCTTCGCGAACAAATCCGACGTACTGGTCCTCGACCCAAGCAGCGACTTTTTCCATTACCTGGAAAAGGCCAAGCCTTGATACGACGTTGACCTGAATCACTCCGCCCGGCGGCTAAAACCTCGGGCGGGGTGATCCTTTGGGAAAACGTGTGTATGATGCGGCAGCCGGGAAATTCCCGGCTTTTTTGCGTCTGCACGTTTGATTGCTGTTTTTGCTGCAGAGCATCGGGTTGAAAGGCTCGAGCGTTTTTCGAGGGAAGTGATTGGCGAAGCCGGTAACAGGCTTTTCGCTGCGTTGTTCATGCGCGGAACAATCGTTTTCTGCTTCAATCAAGGCTCAGCCCTCGGGCTGGCCGCCCGGATCAAAGGGGAATGGCGTAATGGCAACGGTAGACCGCTGGCTGCTGCCAGATGGCATCGAAGAAGTACTGCCACCAGAAGCGGCGCGCATCGAAGTGGCGCGTCGCCAGGTGTTGGATCTGTTCCAGAGCTGGGGTTACGAATTTGTCGTGACTCCCCATATCGAGTACCTGGAATCCCTGCTGACCGGCGCGGGCCAGGACCTGGATCTGCGTACCTTCAAGGTCATCGACCCGCAATCGGGCCGGCAGATGGGTTTCCGTGCCGACATTACGCCGCAAGTGGCGCGCATCGATGCGCACACTCTGCGTCGCGAAGGCCCGAGCCGTCTGTGCTACGCGGGCAGCGTGCTGCATGCCCAGCCGCGTGCGCTGTCGTCCTCGCGCAGCCCGATCCAGCTGGGTGCCGAGCTGTACGGCGACGCCAGCCCGAGCAGTGACGTTGAAGTGATCAGCCTGATGCTGGCCATGCTGCAACTGGCCGACGTGCCGGACGTGCACATGGACCTCGGCCATGTCGGCATTTATCGTGGTCTGGCGCGCGCCGCCGGTTTGTCCGGTGAGGTCGAGCAGCAGTTGTTCGATGCCCTGCAGCGCAAGGCCATCGACGAAGTCATCATTCTGACCGAAGGCCTGCCGGCCGATCTTTCCGGCATGCTGCGCGCGCTGGTCGATCTGTGCGGCGGCCGTGAAGTATTGGCCGCTGCTCGCGAGCGACTGGCGAATGCGCCGGCGCCAGTATTGGCGGCGCTGGAAGACTTGCTGGCCATCGCCGAGCGTCTCTCGGTGCGCTTCCCGCAGTTGCCGCTGTATTTCGACCTGGGCGAGTTGCGCGGCTATCACTACCACACCGGTGTAGTGTTCGCGGTGTTTGTGCCTGGCGTTGGTCAGTCCATCGCGCAAGGCGGTCGTTATGACGACATCGGTGCCGACTTCGGTCGGGCCCGTCCGGCGACCGGCTTCTCTACCGATTTGAAAACCCTGGTGACCCTGGGGCGTGCTGAGATCGAGTTACCGTCTGGCGGTATCTGGATGCCTGACAGTACGGATGCGGCACTCTGGCAGCAGGTTTGCCAGTTGCGCAGTGAGGGTCAGCGTGTCGTTCAGGCGTTGCCTGGGCAACCTTTGGCCGCCGCCCGTGATGCGGACTGCGACCGGCAATTGATTCAGCAGAACGGGCTTTGGCAAGTATCGCCACTGGCTTCTTGAGTTTTCCTGCCGGCCTTCGCCGGCACCAAGTTTGCGCGAATGAGGACAAGTGTTATGGGTAAGAATGTCGTAGTCCTGGGCACCCAGTGGGGTGATGAGGGCAAAGGCAAGATCGTTGATCTGCTGACCGAACATGCTGCCGCCGTAGTGCGCTACCAAGGTGGCCACAACGCTGGTCACACCCTGGTGATCGACGGCGAAAAAACCGTCTTGCACCTGATTCCCTCGGGCGTGCTGCGCGAAGGCGTGCAGTGCCTGATCGGCAACGGCGTGGTGGTTGCACCTGACGCCCTGCTGCGCGAGATCACCAAGCTGGAAGAGAAAGGCGTACCGGTGCGCGAGCGCCTGCGTATCAGCCCGTCCTGCCCGCTGATCCTGTCCTTCCACGTGGCGCTGGACCAGGCCCGTGAAAAGGCGCGTGGCGAGCTGAAGATCGGCACCACCGGTCGCGGCATCGGCCCAGCCTATGAAGACAAGGTGGCCCGACGCGGCCTGCGTGTTGGCGATCTGCTCAACATGCCGCGCTTCGAAGACAAGCTGCGTGAGCTGGTGGATTACCACAACTTCATGCTGGTCGGTTACTACAAGGAGCCGGCCATCGAGTTCGAAAAGACTCTGGCCGAGTGCAAGGAATACGCTGAGCTGCTCAAGCCGCTGATGCTCGACGTAACCGCTGAGCTGCATGACCTGCGTCGTGCCGGCAAAGACATCATGTTTGAAGGTGCTCAGGGTTCGTTGCTCGACATCGACCACGGTACCTACCCGTACGTGACCAGCTCCAACACCACCGCCGGTGGCGTGGCGACCGGTTCGGGCGTTGGCCCGATGTTCCTCGATTACATTCTGGGCATCACCAAGGCTTACACCACTCGCGTCGGTTCGGGTCCATTCCCGACTGAGCTGTTCGATGACGTGGGGGCGCACCTGGCCAAGCAAGGTCACGAGTTCGGCGCGACCACCGGTCGTGCTCGTCGTTGCGGCTGGTTCGACGCCGTTATCCTGCGTCGCGCTATCGATGTGAACAGCATCTCGGGCATCTGCCTGACCAAGCTGGACGTACTTGACGGTCTGGAAACCATCAACATCTGCATCGGCTACAAAGATGCGCAGGGTAATGCCGTTGCTCCGACCGACGCTGACAGCTATGTAGGCCTGCAACCTGTGTACGAAGAAGTGCCGGGCTGGACCGAATCGACCGTGGGTGCCAAGACCCTGGAAGAGCTGCCGGCTAACGCTCGTGCCTACATCAAACGCGTTGAAGAGTTGATCGGTGCGCCGATCGACATTATTTCGACGGGCCCGGACCGCAACGAAACCATCGTTCTGCGTCATCCGTTTGCTTGATAAGTCGTTGATGTAAAAAACAAAGGCCCCTTAATCGGGGCCTTTGTCGTTTATGCCTGTTGGACGGCATGACCTTTGCTGTGAATCTGTCTACAAGAGTGCCATCAAATTAATGGCGTCAGAAGTAGAGGGATTTAAAGTGTCAGCCGTTCTCTCACTGTTACAAAGCCGTTTGTTGCGGCCGGTGTTCGTTACCTTGGGTATCGCCCTTTTGGTGCAGGTGTTGGTGGCGGTTGCCCTGACGCGGAGCACGGTCACGGCGCTCGAAGCTGATTTGGCTGTGCGCCTTGGCGCCGACAGCCAGAAACTCTCCGGGGAGCTGGAGCAGGCGGGGCGTGAAGTGACGTCGAGCCTCGATGCGCTATCAGCCAGCACGCGTCAGCGGCTGACCGCCGGCCTGTCATCGCGCCTCAAGGAAGAGCAGGCGCAACTGCGGGCAACTCTGGAAAAGGATCTCAAGGATTCGGCCAATGACATGGCGCAGTTGCTGGCGTCCGTCGCGCCTCGCGCCATGTGGGACAGCGATGTGCCGACATTGTCGGAGTTCGCCCGTCGTGCCCAGCGCAATCCCAACGTGCTGTTCGTGGTATACGACGATGCCACTGGTCAACACCTGACGCGCTATCTCAATCGCGAAAACCCGATCAACAAGGCCTTGCTGGAAAAAGGCCAGGGCGAGCGCGCGCTGGATAAAGTGTTGGATGCAGCGAAGAACGATCCATCGGTGTATTACCTCGAAGCCTCGATCAACCCTAATGGCGTGGAAATCGGCAAGGTGCTGATGGGCGTGTCCACGGCCTCGGTGGAAACTGATCTGGCTGCACTCGACTCGCGTTTCTTAGCGCTGATTGCCAGCAGCGATCAGTTGGTCGGCGACAGTCTCAAAGGGGCTGCGGCGGACAGCGCCAAGGCCATGCAGGCGCGCCTGCAATCGGCGCAGGCCACGGCGACCGAGATGAAAACCAACACGGCCAATACTGTCCAGGAAGCGGCTGCGACCCTGCGCTGGCGAATAGGCATGGGGCTGGCGCTGGTCGGTTGCGGCGTGCTGCTGTTGCTGGCAGTGGTGCTTGGTCATCGCGTGGTCAATCGCCTGAAGATGCTCAACGCGGCGATGGATGATCTGGCAGCGGGCGAGGGCGATCTGACCAAGCGCGTGCAGATCAACAGCAAGGATGAAATCGGCGACATGGCGTCGGCGGTCAATCGCTTTGTGGATAAGTTGCAGCCGATCGTGCGCGAGGCAGGTGATGTCGCTCAGCGCACTGGCGTGGAAATTGGCGCCATGACCCTGCGCAACGCTGGCGCCGATGCGGCTGCCGGGATGCAGCGTGACGAGGTCGCGGAAAGCTTGCGTGCGCTGTCGCAAATGGCTGACGAGGCGCAGTCGGAAAGCCAGGCGATGCAGGCGGCGCTAAAGCAGGTTGTCGATATTCGTCAGGCCACCGATGAAAACACTCGGACTTCGGCCAAGGTCGGTAGCCTGATTGAAGCGCTGGCCGGGCAGGTCGACACCGGGGCGAAGGTCATCGAACGCCTGGCGCAGCAGAGCGAGCAGATCGAAGTGGTGCTGACGGTGATTCACGGCATCGCTGAGCAGACCAACTTGCTGGCTTTGAACGCGGCCATCGAGGCCGCGCGGGCGGGTGAGACCGGTCGCGGTTTCGCGGTGGTCGCCGACGAGGTGCGTGCGTTGGCGAGCAAGACACAAAGCTCCACAGGCGATATTCAGGCGCACATCGTCGCGCTGCAGCAAGGTGCACGTGAAGCGGTCGAAGCAATCGGTCAGGCCGGGCGTCAGGCCAGCGAAGGCCTGCTGGTGCTGCGAGACAGCGCGCGGCTGCAACAGTCGGTGCAGGCCTCGGTGGAACAAGTGCACGCGGCGATCGGTCTGGCGACGCAAGCGGCAGCGCATCAGGCGCAAGGGGCGCAGGCTGTTCGTGGGCGCGTCGAGACCATTCATGCGCAGGCCGAGAAAGCGGCGCAGGCGGTGGTGGAGACCACGGCCAGTGGCAAAGTGCTGGATGGCCTGGCGGCGCAGTTGAAGGCGAGCCTGGGGCAGTTCAGGGCTTGATGCTAACCGCGCGGGCCTCTTCGCGAGCCGGCTCACTCCCACATTTGGAATGCGTTCCCCTGTAGGAGTGAGCCTGCTCGCGATAGCTATTTCAGCGACTCAGATACATCCGCGTCGTCAGCAAATAAACCGGCAACCCCGACACCACAATCAATAACGCCGCATAGGGCGCCGCCGCTGCGAACTCAACATTCGCGGTATGCGCCCACACTTCGGTCGCCAGCGTATTAAGCCCGGTCGGGCTCAGCAGCAGCGTCGCCGTCAGTTCCTTCATTGCATCAAGAAATACCAGTGCAAACGCCGCGCCCAATGCCGGGAAGATAATCGGCAACGTCACTCGACAAAAAGCCGTGAACGACGAAGCCCCCAGCGTACGCGCCGCCTCTTCCAACTGTGGCGCAGCCTTGTTCAGGGCGGTACGAATCGGCGCCTGAGCCAGCGGCAAAAACAGCAGCGCATAGGCGATCAGCAGCAACCCCGAGGTCTGGTACAGCACTGGCACGTAGTGCAGGGCGAAATACACCAGCGTCAATGCAATCACCAAGCCTGGCAGCGCATGCAGCAGATACGGCAGGCGCTCGGCCCAGATCGTGAGTCGGCCTTTGTGGCGCACCACCAACAGCCCGATTGGCACTGCCAGCAGCAGACATAACGCTGCGCCGCCCAACGACAATGCAAGCGACGACAACAGCGCCTCGCCAATCGCCGCCGCCGGAAAGGCAGCAGATGAACCGACCGCCAACCAGTACGCCAACATCCCCAGCGGAATCCCGCTGCCGACAATCGCCAGCGAAAGGCAATACAGCTGACCGACCGCTGCCCACGGGCCGAGACGAACCTGTCCGGCCTGACGCGCCGCGCCCTGCCCGGTGCGCACATGCCGGCCCTTGCCGCGTACCCGCAGCTCCAGCCATAACAGCAGCAGACACAGCGCCAGCAACACGGCCGACAGCATCGCTGCATTGGCGTTGCTGAATTCCAGCTCGAATTGCTGGTAGATCGCCGTGGTGAAGGTTTGCAGGCCGATGATCGACAGCGCGCCGAACTCCACCAGCATGTGCAAGGCAATCAGCAGCGAGCCGGCCAGCAGCGATGGCCACAGCAGCGGCAAGGTGACACGAAAAAATACGCCCCAGCGATTCTGCCCAAGGGTGCGGGCCGATTCTTCAAGGGAGGGGTCAAGATTGCGCAGGGTCGCCGCCACCGGCAAAAAGATCAGCGGATACTTCGACAGGCTCATCACCAGGATTGCCCCGCCCAGGCCTTCGAATTGGGCGCTCAGAGAAACCCAGGTGAAACTGCTGACGAACGCCGGTACGGCAAACGGCAGGCACAGAATCACGCCCCACAGGCGCCGCCCCGGCAGATTGCTGCGCTCCAGCAACCACGCCAGCGACAAACCGACCATGGCACAAGTGATGGTCACCCCAACCATCAACGCGAGGGTATTGCGCAGTAGCCCGAACACGTACGGGCGCCATAACAAATGCAGCGCTTCGGCCCAGCCGGCCTGCCAGGCTTTAAGCCCGACATACGCCAGCGGCAACAGGCTCAGCACCACCAGCAGCAAGACCGGCAGCACCAGCCAGATCGACGGTCGTTTGCGTTTTGGTACATAACCCCCGCGCGCGGCGGGGGCGGATAACGATGCGGCCATCAGTTCAAGCCAACTTCACGTTCCAGCTCCAGCGCTTCTTCAGCATTGCCCAGATCGGCGGGGGTGACATTCGGCGCTTGCAGTTCACTGAACGGCTTGAGTCCGCGGTCCGATTCCATGCCTTTGTGCAGCGGATATTCGGCGGTGGTCTGGGTGATCACGCGCTGGCCTTCTTCGCTGGCCATGTAGGCCAGAAATTGCTGGGCTTCTTTTGGATGTTTGCTGGACTTCAATACCGCAGCGCTGGACACGGTGATCAAGCCGCCGACATCGCCACCGGTGAAATAATGCAGTTTGGAGTCGAGCTGGCCTTTTTCGCGCTGCAGGGCGAACCAGTAGTAGTTGTTCACCAGGACCGTGGCGACTTCGCCGTTTTCCACGGCTTTGAGCGCGACCATGTTATTGCTGTAGGTCTTGCCGAACGCGCGCAGACCGGTCAGCCATTCTTCGGCGGCGTCGCGACCGTGCAGCTTGATGATCGCGACGGCCTGCTCCTGGAAGGCGCCACTGGTCGGGACGAAGCCGACCTTGCCTTGCCATTTCGGATCGGAAAACTCCATGACTGATTTCGGCAGGTCTTTTTCATCGATCAGTTTCGGGTTGAAGGCAACCACGCGCACCCGCGCAGTCACCCCGATCCAGGTGCCGTTGCTGGCGACGTACTCTTTTGGCAGAACGGCCAGTGTCGCGTCATCGGTCTTGGCCAGCAGGCCTTGTTCGCCCAGGTTGTTCAGGGGCGGTGATTCTTCCGTGTAGATCACGTCGGCAGGCGAGCGGTCGCCTTCTTCGATGACCTGACTGGCGAGCTGGTTGCTGCTGCCTTTGCGTACGTTGACGTGAATACCGGTCTTGGCTTCGAACGCCTTGGCAATCGCGTCGCCGACTTCCTTGTGCTGGCCGTTGTAAAGAGTCAGGGACACCGCATCGGATGCCTGGGTGAGGGGAGTGGCGAGCGCCAGGCCGAGGAGGGTGAAGGTCAGGCCTCGGCGCAGGGTATTTCGAAACATCATTCGCAGGGTTCCTCACTGTCGCATTGCAAAAACTTGCAACAATGATAAACGATATTGTTTCTCAAGTGCGCCTTGTAGCGGTCGCACGAATTCAACGGTGGCTGAAAAACATTGTGGCGAGGGAGCTTGCTCCCGCTGGGGTACGCAGCAGCGCTCGTGTTTGTCTGGTTGCACGGTGCGTGCAGATTTGCGACTGCTGCGCAGCCGGGCGGGAGCAAGCTCCCTCGCCACAGGTGATCTGGAAATTTCAGGAAGGCAGAAACGCAAAAACCCGCTTTCGCGGGTTTCTGTGAAATTCAAGGCCTGAACCTTGAATTTGAATTGGTGCCCAGAAGAAGACTCGAACTTCCACGACCGTAAGGTCACCAGCACCTGAAGCTGGCGTGTCTACCAATTTCACCATCTGGGCATTCATCGCAAGCGTTGCCGCTGTTGATGTGGCGCACTATACGGAGCGCTTTTTGATCTGTAAACCCCTGATTTAATTTTAATAAACCGGTTTTAACAAATCCTTTCCCTGAAATGCAAAAAACCCGCTTTCGCGGGTTTTGTGTGAGTCTTGAAACTGATCTAGTCTCAAACTCGAAATTGGTGCCCAGGAGAAGACTCGAACTTCCACGACCGTAAGGTCACCAGCACCTGAAGCTGGCGTGTCTACCAATTTCACCACCTGGGCATCATCGAAAGCGCTTGTGCGTCGTCGATGGCGCGCACTATACGGAGCAGCTTTTTAACTGTAAACCCCTGCCGCAGAAAAAACTGAATTTTTTTACCAGCGGCGTTCAAATCGGTATCAGAGCGTCGATACAGGGCCTTGTACGGCTCTTGTAGAGTCGGAAATTTCCCGTTTCACGGCGCCTATGCCAAACTAACCCGCATATAGACAAGGTGAAAACTCTCTAATGGCCGATTGGCAGTCCCTCGATCCCGAGGCCGCTCGTGAAGCGGAAAAATACGAAAACCCTATTCCCAGCCGCGAACTGATCCTGGCGCACCTCGCCGATCGGGGTTCGCCTGCTGCCCGCGAGCAACTGGTCGAAGAGTTTGGTCTGACCACAGAAGACCAGATCGAAGCCCTGCGCCGCCGTTTGCGCGCCATGGAGCGCGATGCGCAACTCATCTATACCCGACGCGGCACCTACGCGCCGGTAGACAAGCTCGATCTGATCCTCGGTCGCATCAGCGGTCACCGTGACGGCTTTGGCTTCCTGGTGCCGGACGATGGCAGCGACGATCTGTTCATGAGCCCGGCGCAAATGCGTCTGGTGTTCGACGGCGACCGTGCGCTGGCCCGTGTTTCCGGTCTCGACCGTCGCGGTCGTCGCGAAGGCGTGATCGTCGAAGTGGTGTCCCGCGCGCACGAAACCATCGTGGGTCGCTACTTCGAAGAGGGCGGCATCGGCTTCGTCGTTGCGGATAATCCGAAGATCCAGCAGGAAGTGTTGGTCACCCCGGGCCGTAACGCCAACGCGCAGATCGGTCAGTTCGTCGAGGTGAAAATCACCCACTGGCCGACGCCGCGCTTTCAGCCGCAAGGCGATGTGGTCGAAGTGGTCGGCAACTACATGGCGCCGGGCATGGAAATCGATGTCGCGCTGCGTACCTACGACATTCCGCACGTCTGGCCTGAAGCGGTTCTGAAAGAAGCGGCGAAGCTCAAGCCTGAAGTTGAAGAAAAAGACAAAGAGAAGCGCATCGACCTGCGCCATCTGCCGTTCGTCACCATCGACGGCGAAGATGCCCGCGATTTCGACGACGCGGTTTACTGCGAAGCCAAGCCGGGCAAGCTGCGTCTGTTCTCCGGCGGCTGGAAGTTGTACGTGGCGATTGCCGACGTTTCCAGTTACGTGAAGATCGGCTCGGCGCTGGACAACGAAGCCCAGGTGCGCGGCAACTCGGTGTATTTCCCCGAGCGCGTGATCCCGATGCTGCCCGAGCAGTTGTCCAACGGCCTGTGCTCGCTGAACCCGCAGGTCGATCGTCTGGCCATGGTTTGTGAGATGACCATCTCCAAGTCTGGCGAAATGACCGACTACTGCTTCTACGAAGCGGTGATCCATTCCCACGCCCGTCTGACCTACAACAAGGTCAGTGCGATGCTGGAAACGCCGAAGGCTACCGAGGCGCGCAAATTGCGCGGCGAGTACACCGACGTCGTGCCGCACCTCAAGCAGCTCTACGCGCTGTACAAAGTGCTGCTGGCCGCTCGTCACGTACGTGGCGCGATCGATTTCGAGACGCAGGAAACCCGGATCATCTTCGGTTCCGAGCGCAAGATTGCCGAAATCCGTCCGACCGTCCGCAACGATGCGCACAAGTTGATCGAGGAGTGCATGCTGGCCGCCAACGTGGCCACCGCCGAATTCCTCAAGAAACACGAGATTCCTGCACTGTACCGCGTTCACGCCGGTCCGCCGCCAGAGCGTCTGGAAAAGCTGCGCGCCTTCCTCGGTGAGCTCGGCCTGTCTTTGCACAAAGGCAAGGACGGTCCGTCGCCGAAGGATTATCAAGCCCTGCTCGCGAGCATCAAGGATCGTCCGGATTTTCACCTGATCCAGACGGTTATGCTGCGTTCGTTGAGTCAGGCGGTGTACAGCGCTGAAAACGATGGTCACTTTGGCCTGAATTACGAAGCCTATACCCACTTCACCTCGCCGATCCGTCGTTATCCGGATCTGCTCACGCACCGCGCGATCCGCAGCGTGATCCATTCGAAACAAGACACCCCGCACGTTCGCCGTGCCGGTGCGATGACCATTCCGAAGGCACGCATCTATCCGTACGACGAAGCGGCGCTGGAGCAGCTCGGCGAGCAGTGCTCGATGAGCGAGCGCCGTGCCGACGAAGCGACCCGTGACGTAACGAACTGGCTCAAGTGCGAGTTCATGAAGGATCGCGTCGGCGAGTCGTTCCCGGGTGTGATCACCGCCGTGACCGGTTTTGGTCTGTTCGTCGAACTGACCGATATCTACGTCGAAGGCCTGGTGCACGTCACCGCGCTGCCGGGCGATTACTACCACTTCGATCCTGTGCATCACCGCCTGGCGGGCGAGCGCACCGGTCGCAGCTTCCGTCTTGGCGACACCGTTGAAGTACGCGTCATGCGCGTCGACCTCGACGAGCGCAAGATCGACTTCGAGATGGCCGAAAAAACCATCAGCGCGCCGATCGGTCGCAAAAAACGTGGCGCCGAAACCGCCGCGCCTGCTGCCAAGTCTGCGGAGGAAAAGGCTCCAGCGAAAACCGCCAGCCGTCGTCCGGCCAAGGAAAAGGTTGCCGAAGCCTATCGCCCAAGCGATGCCGTGGCGAAAAACGCGGAACTGCGTAAAAGCCGTGAATTGAAAAAGGCCTTGCTGGCCGACGCGAAAAACGGTGGTAAAGCGGCGTCCGGGGGAAAGACCGGGCGGTCGGCGCCTGAGGCGACCGGCGGCAAGCCAGCCAAACCGAGCAAACATCGTAAAGGCCCGCCGAAAGCGGGTTCTGCTCCAGCCAAAAGTGGCGGGGCGCGTAAGCCGAAGGCGAAGTCATGAGTCAGTTGGAAAAAATCTACGGCGTTCACGCGGTAGAGGCGTTGCTGCGTCACCACCCTAAACGCGTCAAGCAGATCTGGCTGGCGGAAAGCCGCAACGATCCGCGCGTGCAGACGCTGGTGGAACTGGCCAACCAAAACCGGGTTCAGGTCGGCCAGGCCGAACGCCGTGAAATGGACGCCTGGGTTGAAGGCGTTCATCAGGGCGTGGTGGCGGAAGTCAGCCCGAGTCAGGTCTGGGGCGAGGCGATGCTCGACGAGCTGCTTGATCGCACCGAGCGCGCGCCGCTGTTGCTGGTACTTGATGGCGTAACCGATCCGCACAACCTCGGTGCCTGCCTGCGTTCGGCCGATGCGGCCGGCGCGCTGGCGGTGATCGTGCCGAAAGACAAGTCGGCCACTTTGACGCCGGTGGTTCGTAAGGTGGCCTGCGGCGCGGCGGAAGTGATTCCGCTGGTTGCGGTGACCAATCTGGCACGTACCCTGGAAAAGCTCCAGCAACGTGGCCTGTGGATAGTGGGCACGGCCGGTGAAGCTGAAGTCAGCATTTATGACCAGGACCTGACCGGCCCGACCATCCTGATCATGGGCGCTGAAGGCAAAGGTATGCGGCGCCTGACTCGCGAACATTGCGACTACCTCGTCAACCTGCCGATGGCCGGTAGCGTCAGCAGCCTCAATGTCTCGGTCGCAACCGGCGTATGCCTGTTCGAAGCCCAGCGCCAGCGTGGCGCGAAGGCCAAGGCTGCCGCGAAGAAATAAGCTTCACGCAAGAACTGTGGGAGCGAGCCTGCTCGCGAAGAGGTGGTGTCAGTCGATATATTTGTTGTCTGACAGACCGCATTCGCGAGCAGGCTCGCTCCCACATTCGTTCACGGTGTCTGGAAGATCGGTGGTTGTTCAAATAATCACCAATTGCCTTGCGCCCCCGCAGTCCCTTCTCTACAATTGCGCCCCTTGCTGTGACGGCAGGCACGCATGTGCCCCGCGCCAGCAAGTCCATAAGTGTCATTCACTCCTTGTCTGACCGTTTTTGAGCGGCAGGCTACAACCCGTAAGGAGCATTCATGCGTCATTACGAAATCATCTTTCTGGTCCACCCGGATCAGAGCGAGCAAGTCGGCGGCATGGTTGAGCGTTACACCAAGCTGATCGAAGAAGACGGCGGCAAAATCCACCGTCTGGAAGACTGGGGCCGTCGTCAACTGGCCTACGCAATCAACAATGTTCACAAGGCTCACTACGTGATGCTGAACGTTGAGTGCACTGGCAAGGCCCTGGCCGAGCTGGAAGACAACTTCCGCTACAACGATGCAGTGATCCGTAACCTGGTCATCCGTCGCGACGAAGCCGTTACCGGCCAGTCCGAGATGCTCAAGGCTGAAGAAAACCGCAGTGAGCGCCGTGAGCGTCGCGATCGTCCTGAGCACGAAGGCGCTGAAAGCGCTGAAGGCGAAGAGAACGACAGCGATAACGCTGACGAGTAATCCACGGACCTTATTAAGGAGCCTATCAAATGGCACGTTTCTTCCGTCGTCGTAAATTCTGCCGCTTCACCGCTGAAGACGTGAAAGAGATCGATTACAAAGATCTCAACACTCTGAAAGCTTACGTATCCGAGACCGGCAAAATCGTTCCAAGCCGCATCACCGGTACCAAAGCTCGTTATCAGCGTCAGCTGGCCACCGCTATCAAGCGCGCCCGCTTCCTGGCCCTGCTGGCCTACACCGACAGCCACGGCCGCTGAGACCGGGCAGTCGACAAGTAGCAAAGGATTGAATGCATGCGTGCCTTAGCTGAGTTCATCATGCGCGGCCGCCTGCAGGCCACTCTCGTAGTGGCCGGGTGTGCAACATTGCCGTTGTTGTATTGGTTGGGTGCCGCCGCCGGGAGCCTTGTGCTGCTGCGGCGCGGATTGACGGACGCCCTCGGCGTTCTGTCCCTGGGACTGCTGCCGGCATTGATCTGGTGGCTGTATGCCGATGACCCACGGGCACTTCTGGTGCTGCTGGGTTCTTCGGGGCTTGCGTTGGTTTTGCGCGCAAGCGAATCCTGGGTCCGTACGCTGCTGGTCAGCGTGGCGATCGGGGTGGTGTTTTCAGTGGTGCTCGGCGTCGCGTTTGCGGCCCAGATCGAGATGCTCGCGCAGGCCCTTATAAAGGTCATGCCAGCGCTTCTCGGTGAGACCTACAAGCAATTGTCGGTCGATGAGCAAGCGCGTTTCGCGTCCCTGATTGCACCGGTCCTGACCGGACTGATTGCGGCTTTGTTGCAGATCGTCAGCGTGCTGAGCCTGATTGTCGGGCGGCATTGGCAGGCGTTGTTGTACAACCCGGGTGGTTTTGGTCGTGAGTTTCGCGCCATCCGGATCCCGCTGGGGCCGGCGATGTTGCTGCTGGCGTTGATGCTTCTGGGCCCGAATCTCGGTGCACAGATGGCCATGTTGACGCCGTTGTGCAGTGTACCGCTGGTGTTCGCCGGACTCGCCCTGATTCACGGGCTGGTCGGGCAGAAGCGACTGGCCGGTTTCTGGCTGGTGGGGTTGTACGTCACGCTGCTGTTGTTCATGCAGCTGATCTATCCGTTGCTCGTGGTTCTGGCCATTGTCGACAGCCTGATTGATTTTCGCGGTCGTCACGTGTCGAAAGACACCGACAGCGCGAACGGTGAAGGTTAAAAGTTAGAGGATTTTCACATGCAACTGATCCTTCTGGAAAAAATCGCCAACCTGGGCAACCTGGGCGACAAAGTAAACGTTAAGGCCGGTTACGGCCGTAACTACCTGCTGCCTTTCGGCAAGGCTACCGCTGCGACCGCTGCCAACCTGGCTGCGTTCGAAGAGCGTCGCGCCGAGCTGGAAAAAGCTGCCGCAGACCGTAAAGCATCGGCTGAAAGCCGTGCTGCCCAACTGGCCGAGCTGGAAGTGACTATCACTGCCACCGCTGGCGACGAAGGCAAGCTGTTCGGTTCGATCGGTACTCACGACATCGCTGACGCACTGACCGCCTCCGGCGTTGAAGTTGCGAAGAGCGAAGTTCGTCTGCCGAACGGCACCATCCGCAACGTGGGTGAATTCGACGTGGCCGTGCACCTGCACGCCGAAGTTGAAGCCACCGTACGCGTTGTCGTGGTAGCAGCTTAAGCAACACGGATCGGCTGGCGGCTTGCCCGTCAGACGGTTAACATCGGGCACGATCCTGTTTACAGGTCGTGCCCTTTGTCTTTCTGAAACTCCTGCTTTTTACCTAATTCTCAAGTGGCCATGAACGATATCTCCGCTCCCGAGCAATACGATCTGCAAACCGCTGCCCTGAAGGTGCCGCCGCATTCCATCGAGGCCGAACAGGCCGTACTCGGTGGTCTGATGCTGGACAACAACGCCTGGGAACGTGTGCTCGATCAAGTCTCCGACGGCGACTTCTACCGGCATGACCACCGTCTGATCTTCCGTGCGATCGCCAAACTGGCCGATCAGAACTCGCCGATCGACGTCGTGACCCTCGCCGAGCAACTGGACAAGGAAGGCCAGACCTCGCAAGTCGGCGGTCTCGGTTACCTGGGCGAACTGGCGAAAAACACGCCGTCTGTCGCCAACATCAAGGCCTATGCGCAGATCGTCCGCCAGCGGGCGACCTTGCGTCAGTTGATCGGTATCAGCACCGAGATCGCCGACAGCGCGTTCAACCCTGAAGGCCGCACCGCCGAAGAGATCCTCGACGAAGCCGAACGGCAGATATTCCAGATCGCCGAAGCGCGACCGAAGACCGGCGGCCCGGTCGGCGTCAACGAGTTGTTGACCAAGGCTATCGACCGCATCGACACCCTGTTCAACACCGACAACGCCATTACCGGCCTGTCTACCGGTTACACCGACCTCGACGAGAAAACCAGCGGCCTGCAACCGTCCGACCTGATCATCGTCGCCGGCCGTCCATCGATGGGCAAAACGACGTTCGCGATGAACCTGGTGGAAAACGCCGTGCTGCGCAGCGAAAAAGCCGTCCTCGTGTACTCCCTCGAGATGCCAGGCGAATCGCTGATCATGCGTATGCTGTCTTCGCTCGGCCGTATCGACCAGACCAAGGTGCGTTCCGGTCAACTGGAAGATGACGATTGGCCACGCCTGACTTCCGCAGTCAATCTGCTCAACGATCGCAAACTGTTCATCGACGACACCGCCGGTATCAGTCCCTCGGAAATGCGCGCGCGGACCCGACGTCTGGTGCGTGAACACGGCGATGTCGGCCTGATCATGATCGACTACCTGCAACTGATGCAGATCCCCGGTTCGAGCGGTGACAACCGGACCAACGAAATTTCCGAGATTTCCCGTTCCCTGAAAGCCCTGGCCAAGGAATTCAACTGCCCGGTGGTTGCCCTGTCGCAGCTCAACCGTTCCCTCGAACAGCGCCCGAACAAGCGCCCGGTGAACTCCGACTTGCGTGAATCCGGAGCGATCGAGCAGGACGCCGACGTGATCATGTTCGTCTACCGCGACGAGGTGTATCACCCGGAGACCGAACACAAGGGCATCGCCGAAATCATCATCGGCAAACAGCGGAACGGCCCGATCGGTTTTATTCGCCTGGCCTTCATCGGCAAATACACGCGCTTCGAAAACCTCGCCCCGGGCAGCTACAACTTCGACGACGACGAGTGACGGCTGGCCGAAGACATTCGGCCAGCCGTCTCGTTGCCTGATACCGCCGGCTCAGGCAGACGTCTGAGCCGCCGATTCATCGGCAGGCGATGTCTCGACGGTGGTACGAGGTTGCAGCTCTTGCCGGGTCAGTTCCTGAATCAGCGCCGCTTCGGCAATCGCCAGTTGTGCCTGCCCATCGTTGGTCTGTGCAATGTACTGGGCTTCGGTCAGTTGCTCCTGAGCATACTGGCTGTCCAGTGCGGCTTGCCGGTCCTGAAAGGGCTGCCGACTGGCTTCGAATTGCGTCTGGTATTTGTAAATGACGAAATCCTGCCAGAAGTCCATGGACACCAACGCCTGAAATTCCTCAGGTGAATCATTCAGAACTATCACCTTGTTATAGGCGGCCTCAAGCATGCCCGGCGTCACCTCGGCCATCAGGATAAAAGTCAGTGACTGTGGCTGAAACGGTAATTGCAGCCGGTCCTTCAGGCCGAAGCGATACGCCATGGTCACTTCATGCTGATCGCGTATGCGGCGACGATGAACGTTGCGCTGTGCCTCGGATGTTGCCGGATCGTTGATAATTAACCGGCTGGAGGCGACGTGCGCGGCGGCGATGTCATCCACCTGTTTCAGGCGGAACAACCCTCTGGACAATGTCACCAGTGGCGCTCCGTTCTTATCCTGGCGGGCCTGCATACGTGCCTTGTGGGTTACCGCGAGGATTTGCAAATCGGTAAAGGTCGCTGCCGCGAGGTCGGTACAACCCGCTTCGCAAGCTCGATCAAACAGCTCTCTGCGCAGCGCCCGTGATTGCGCATCGTTGTCGGTCATGACATCGATCACTTCCCAGACCTGACGTCGAAAGTCAGCATGACCGGAACGGCTTTCGATAATGTTGAAAAAACCGTCAGACCCTTCCAGCTCGCGCAACATCCGCCATTGCGCTCGCCGTGCGGCGACCTCGTCGGCGGAGAGTCCGCTAATCCATTGCTCACGCAGCTCCAGAGGATTGCGATCGGGTTGGCGTGCCACGAGCTGTGAGGACGTGACCAGGTTGGGGCCACGGTTCAATGCCAGCCCTGCGTCTCTGAGCCGTTGAACATAGCCTGCCAGTTGGGCGGCAGTGGTGTCGACGAGCGGGTTATTGGTCACCCGCGTGCTGTTGTTGGCCCGCACCGATTGCGCCAGGCGATCGGCAGGCGGCGCGGTGACGAAGTCCGGAATGGTGGTGATCCGGTTGTGGCTCAGGTTGATGGAGTCCAGCAGTGGCTGGTCGAACAGCCCCCTGGGCCAGCTGGAAATGCCCGTGGTCGACAGATCGATCGAACGCATGTCCGTTATCTGGCTGAAATCCGGCAAGACGCCCAATTGCGGGTTGTTGTTGAGCCAAAGCGCCCTGAGCGTAACCCGCCCGGCGAGGATCGCGGCCGTCTCATCGGTCAGCTGGAGCTGGTTGCCGTGGAGAAACAGGCGCGTCATTGCATGCATTTCCCCAACGGCCGGCGGCAGTTCCCTGAGCCGGTTGTTCGACATGTCCAGCCAGCGCAGATGCCGAAAGCGCGTCAGAAAACCTTCCGGGGATTCAGCCAGGTTCATTCGGGCCAGATTGAGTGAGCCGACGTGGCTGAAGTCGATGCTCAGGTCCGGCAGGGTCGGCAGTATCAGACCGCTGAGGTCCAGCTCCAGGCCAATCGGCGTGCCATCGACGGCGTGCTTTTGCGCGGTTTCCCGGCGCCAGCAGGCGATGATGCGATCCCGTGCCGCTGTACGGTCGTTGCGGGTCTGAGCGTTGATCTGTAACTGATTGGCGCGAACGTAGCGCTGGCGATTGCCGCCTCCGGAAAATACCCAATCATCGAGCTGACTTTTCAACTGGCCGAACTCCTGTTCCAGAGCCTCCAGCCGCCCGTTGACGCTATCCGCTTCCAGATTCCAGAGGAACTCCCGGCAGGCCTTGATGCTTTTAGCCGGGAACAGTTTTTTATAGCGCTGCGCCAGCGAGTTTTCACTGTCGAAGGCATCAGGACGTAGAGGGTCCATCAGCTCCGGATAGGCGTCGCTCAGTTGGCGCCAGTAGGCGTCGAAGTGGCGCCAGTAGTCGGACGGGAAATCGTTGCCCAGCAGCAGTGTCGCGCCGTTTATCCGGGCGATGCCTGGCATTTTTTCAAGCGTCGGCTCAAGCAGATGGCCTGGCACCTCCCGCAAGCGGTTATTGCGCAGGTCCAGGCCCGTCAGGGCAGATTTGTCCTCCAGCCCGGTCGGCCAATGACGGATGCCGGTGTTGTTCATGTTCACCGAAATCAAGCCAGCCATCGCGCTGAAGTCCGGACTCAGACTGAGTGACGGGTTATGGGACAGATCAATGATCGTCAGACGGCTCAGCGCGCTGAGTGTGGCCGCGCCTGGCTCATCCAGTTCAATGCGGTTGGCGCTCAGGTCCAGGCGGCGCAGAGAGTGCATTCCACCCACCACGGCGGGTAACGTCTTCAGCCCGCACTGGTTGATGGACAGCTGCTCCAGATTGGGAAAGTTGCCGAGAAAAGTGTCGGCGTCATCCGACCAGGTGATGGACAAGAGGTCGAGTCGCTTTACATGGCTGAAGTCCAGCGTCAACGCCGGGAGCGGACCGCTACCTGCGGTGATCCTCAACGTTTGCACGGAATCGTCGAGCCAGCATGCCTTGATGATCCGGGCGACGCGTCGTGCCGATGTTTCGCCCGTGCTGCCGCTGGCCGTGCCGGTCTCTTGGGCCGCGACATAACCTTGCAACTGAGATTCGAGCAAATCCAGTTGTTCGATCCGTTGCGCCAGGAGCGTATCTGCATCGTCGCCCAAGGCGATTAAGTAGGCTCTGGCCTCTTGCGGGGTTTTATCCGGATACAGCCGTTGCACCATCGCCACTTCGGGAATGTCACTGTCGAGTCTGAACGCGCCCGGCAGGGGGGCGATGCCCGGATGCGACGGGGCGGCTGCCACGCGTTGCCAGAATGCTTCCAGCGTTTTCCAGTAACCGGCAGGAAAATCGTTGCGTTCGATCAGCGTGACGGCGTTGATCCGGTAGATCCGTTCAAACTGATCAGCAGCCGGCGCGACGAGTGCGTCAGGCACCTCGCGCAGTAGATTGTCGCGGAGGTCGAGCCGCTCGAGGCCGCTGTGCTGCGTCAGGCCGATGGGCCATTGCTCCAATTGCGTGCTACGCAGATTCAGTGTCTTGAGTCGCGACATGCCGCTGAAGTCAGGGTGTCTGCCCAACGGGTTAGCGGACAGGTCGATGTGCTCCAGAGTCACCATCGTGCCCAGGGCGGCGGCGGATTGTTCGTCGAACTCCAGGCGATTGGCATGCAGATCCAGGGTCTGCAGATCGGGCATTCGGGTCATGGCTGCGGGCAGCTTATCCAGTCCACAGTCGGTGATGGACAGGCGTTGCAGGCCGGAAAAACCGTTAAGAAACGTTTCGCCAGTGCCTGACCAAAGGATCCCGTTCAGCTCCAGCGTGCGCACGTGGCTGAAATCTGCTGTCAGTGCCGGCAGCGTCGCGCTGGCGCCAGTCAGCTTCAGGATCGCGCCGGTCTCATGGCGCCAGCAGCGTTTGATCTCCAGGGCAACCCGTTGCGCCCACGCCTTGATGGCCGGCGATTGCGCGTTGGTATCGGTCCAGTCCTGCAGAGCGTTTTTCAGGGTTTTGTAATCGGCTTCACGCCGCGTCAGTGCACCTGTGACATCGTCCCCCAGCGAACGCACAAAGGCAGCGATCTGCTGCTCGTCAAACGTCGGAAACAGCTTTCGCACGCGCGACTCCGGGCTGTGCAGGCGGTTGGCAAGCGTGGCAAACCGGTCCGCCAGTCGTTGCGACAGCGTTCGTTGCGGTTCGCCACGGCGCATGCCGCCTGCCCCAGCCACGTTGACGCCGACCCAGCCGTCGCGAGGGTCGCGAACGATCGCTTGCGAGCGACCCGGGCGGGAGGCCACGTACCGGTTGCCTTCGTCATGGGCAACCGGATCTTCAGTGCGCACGATCCGCAGCACCGGTACTGACGGTGATGACGAGTCAGCATCGTGCAGAACCTGATAGGCGTGCTCACCGATGACCACATAGAGCTTGTTATCGTGGTGAAACGTACCGTCGCCGCCAGGTTCGACGCCGGTAAAATCCAGTGCAGTCCGGAACGCTTCCAGCCGACCTTCGGACAGCGGGAAGAGGATCGGCTCCAGGTCGCTGCGCACTTCCCAGCGTCCGCTGATGGCATCGCGCACCAGCTCCGGGCCGGAGGGTAGTCGTTCGTTGGCCAGGGTGGCGCGTACCAGACCCGTTTGCGCGTCCGTCGCGACCTGTACGACCAAGCCGTCGGGCAAGTCGACATAGTGGCGTCCCTTGAATGTCCGCAGGCCTCGTTCGTCGGGAGCTGGAAGCCGTGCGGTGGCAGGTACCCGGTAGTGTTCAAGAGGTTGTGGTGCAGGCGTGGCAGGCGGTTGTGCGGGCAGATCGAATTCGTTGACGGTCACTCGCGGCGCGGGAAGGATGGCATCCAGCTCGGCCTCGTTAGCGGTCCTTGTCGATGTCGGCAGATTCTCGCGTGAAATGGCAAGTGAACCCGTGTCTGTCCGCGCGTGGGGGTCGAATTCTCGCGAATGGGGAGTGGGTCGTGTCGTCACCCCCGGGCTGACTTCGACTGTGGTGGTCTCTCTGACGGGTGGTTTGTTTTTCACTTTCATGTCCTTGAAAAGATGGTCCCGTCAGTTGCGCGAGTGGCGCACTGAAGGGACATTCGGCGTCATTGCCTGATGTTCGACGTCAGCACTGCAGGGCTGAATCGGCTGGTTACATGCCTGGCGACTTCATGTCGCCAGATCGAATATTTTGCGGGCCGTGCGACCGTCGATCGTTTCGCGCCAGATCGCCACATGGGGCAGACCGGCCTGCTCATCCCGGCGCTGGGAGGATGTGCCCCGTCCGGCCTGTTCAAGCGTTTTGAGGTGACCGCCCTTGACCGTGAAGTTGAGGGCCAGGCTGTCGTGTTTGTCATAGTGGAAATGCGCCTCCCACAGTGGCGCGTCATCGGCGCGGTCGCTGATGGAATAAACGTCCAGGAACGACTTGTCGCGGCCTTTGCCGATTTGTTTGCGCTCTACGGTGCGGGTCACGCTGAGTGCTGCATGATCGAGTAAATAGTTCAGGCGCATGATGTCCAGCACGTCCCGGTTTTTGTACATGCGCACCAGAACCCGTTGGCCTTCGGCGCTCAGCGAATCGCCTGCGCTGCGCAGACGATCGGTGAGGCTCGTGAGCTCAGCGTCAGCGGCGGCCTCCGGGTGATGGGCTAACTGATGAGCATGCTCACTGAGCCGGTCGGCGGCCTTGCCCAGGTATTCGAGAATGTCTGTGGGATTGTCATGTCGCGATTCCCGAGTCTTGGCCTCGGCAAGGTGGCCGGCGACGTCGCTGAGCAAACGGTGCGCCTGCGCAACAAGCAGGGGCTTGGGCGTTTCGGCAGTCTGCGGACGCACCGGCAGCCATTCGCCCTGACGTTTTTCGTAGCGTTGCGGCTTGCCATCGGGGCGGAACGGATCCGCCACTTTAACGGTGATGTTGCCATCCGCAGCGACTTCCTTTTCACCCACCAGCACTTTGTAAAGACCGTGCTGGCGCGTGCGAAAGACTTTGCGCGCAGGGGCGGGCGTCGCCGTTTCGGTGCTGAGCGTCTGCTTGGGAACAAAGTCGAAATCGATATCCTGATCGAGGCTGAGTGGCTCGCCACGACGGCGGAACGTGGCGAAGATATCGCTCAGTTTGCTGTCGATGCGCTGCTCGAACGGCTCGATAAGACTGATGATTTCTTTGAGATACCCCGCGTTCTCAGGGCTGGCGGAGGACAACAGTGACGCAAAGTGCTGTTTTTCCGCCCTGATCTGACTGTCGGCCAGCATCAGTGCCATTGGCTGTTGCGGTTCGGCAATGTTGTTCAGATCGTTGGCGAACAGGTCAATCGCCAGCAAGGTTTGCATGCCTTTTGCCGGCGGGTTCCCGGGATTGTCCGAGAGTAGACAAAGATAGGCGGTCAGCTTGTTACGGTTGACCAGGTCGAAGTCCGGAACAGCGTTGAAATCTTCGTCGAACTGAAAACTGGTGCGCGGGGCGGCTTTGCTCAGCTGATCGATGACCCCTTGGCGGTCTTCGAGCAGCTTCAGCTTCTTGTTCATGTGTGTGATGATTTTCTTGAAGTTGTCAGCGGTCAGTGCCGTGACCGTGGGCCTGATCCTCAAATCCATCACCGCCATCAACCGGTTGAGGTACTCGACTCGCTCCAGCTGGAAGGTGTGCAATTCTTCGTTGTAGAGGGCTCTGGTTTTAACGCGGATCAGGCCGTCCTTGTTGTCGATAAACGACTGTACGAAGGCCGTCTGGAGCTTGACGTGCCTGATCAGCTGTATCTCGACGGCGACCAGCGCGGCGGTCTTCGCGTCACTGCCCTCGGCCTGTTGCCGTGACTCGGCGAAGAGCGTGTTGTACCGGGCCGCCGAGTGCTTCAAGTCACCGTGGGCCGCGGCCATGGCCGTGTACATGATCTGCAGCTCGGCGACGCTCACTTGCGGTTGTGGATTACGCCGCATGCCACCGCTGAGTCCGGGGTGGGCAGCGACCCAGATGTGGGCCGGATTGCGCGTAATGGCCAGCGTTTGGCCAATGCGACTGGCGTGATAGACGTTGCTACTGTCGGCCGCGACCGGATCTGGGGACCGGGCGATACGCCAGACTTTTTGCGCCGGCGTGGACGCATCGAGATCCTGCAAGACCTGATAACCGCGGTTGTCGATAACCACGTAAAGCTTGCCGTCATGGTGGAACACGCCGTCGCCGTCGGCAGTGGCAGTGCTGAAATCCAGATCCGTGCCGAAGGCCTGCAGACGTGTACCGGTCAATGGTGCGATGGCATCGTTGTCATTCATTGATCTCCAGCGCCTGCTGTCACGGTCGCGAATCAGCGTCGGTCCCGAAGGCGTCAGTTCGCTCGGCAGTCTGGCCCGGTACAGCCCCGTGTCCGGGTCTTGTGCTACTTGCACGACACGGCCGTCGTTCAGGTCGACGTAGCGGCGTCCCTTGAAAATCCTGAAGCCCTCGACATCGGCGTTCGGCAACGCAGCGTTTGCACTGAGTGTGTATTGCTCCAGCGGCGCCGTCGGGGATGTCGTAGGCGTAACGGTCAGGGGCTGCTCGCTGACCGTTACTGCGGGTGCGGGCAGGATGGCATCCAGGTCAGCGGTTCCGGTCGGGCTGTCCGTGCGTGGCGGATTGCGTGTCGTCGTGGTCAGGCCAGGGCCGGTGCGGACCGGCGTGTCGGACAGATGCCCGTCGACCGGGTTCTTCGGTGGCGCGTGGACATCGACCGAGACATTGACTCGGGTGGAGGGCTTTACTGCCATGTGTTGTTCATCCTTGAAACAATGATTGCATCAGCGCCGTTCAATCGGCGACTGGACCGCGTGGGTTAGTGTGTCGTTTGCGAGGAGGTGGAGGCTGCACCGGCTCGGGAACGCACCTCCAGCTCGAAAATTCTTTGCGCGGTGCGTCCGTCGAGTTGTTCGCGCCAGATGGCGGTGTGTTTGCGGCCTTCCATTTCTTCTTTGCGTTGTGATAAACGCCCTTTCTGACTCTGCTCAAGGGTTTTCAGGTGGGCGCCGCGCACGTTGAAGTCCGACTTTGGGGCTTGCTCGGTCGCGTAGTGAAAATGCGCGTGCCAGAGCACTTTTCCATCGGTGACATCGTGGATTGAGTAGATGTCGAGAAACTCTTTGCTCTGGCCCTTGCCTCGTGGTGACCGGTGGTGGTTTTCAACTACACGAACCTGTCCCTTGTCGATCAGATAAATCAGCCGTTCGGCGCTCAAAAAGTTTTTGTCCTTGTAGATCCGCAGGCGAATGTTTTCGCCTTCCTGGCGCAGGCGCTCACCGTCTCCCTTCAAGCTTTTTATCAGGTCGCCGGCATTAGGGTCGGTCTGCTCAAAAAGCTGAAGCTCCAGGACAAGGTCATCCAGCACATTAGCTTTGCTCTCGAGCATTTCGACGATGTTGTCCGGATTGTTTTTCCGGCGCTCTTCGTTCAGGGCCGCCTGTACATGCGCGTCCGATTGCGCCAGATGCTGGCGGGCTTCCTGGATAAGCCTGGGCAGCTCCTTTTGCGGGGGCGTCCGCACCGGTTGCCATTCGCCGGCCCTTCGTTCATAGGTCTGTATAGGCTGATCGGGGTTAAGGGGATTACGGACCTCAATAATCTCTGCGCCCTGCGCAGTGTGTCGTGATTCGCCGACATTGATCTTGTAGACGCCGTGCTTTTTGGCTCGAAAAATACGCCTGGGCCGGGGGGCGGTGCCGCTTCTGTCTTGTGGCGGGATGAAGTCGAAATCAATTGGTTGTTCGTGGAAGGGCAGCGCTGGACGCTCAGTCTGTTTCTCGTGATAGCGTTTCAGGCGACGCGCGAGCGTTTCTTCGAACAGGTTAAGTTGCGTGATAATTTCATCGCGTGAGGCGAGTTGTAGCGGGCCAGGTGCCAGGTCCAGTCGCTCGTACCAGTCACGGATGGCGGCGCATTGCCCCGACAGCTCGCTCAGAACGGCAGGGCGCGAGCCGTCTGGAATCCTGTCGAGTGCGCCATATATAAACGTTGCCTGACCAAACTGCGCCGCCAGCTCAGAAGCCTGCGGGGCGGTACCGGTCGATTGGGGGTTGTCCAGCGTCAGGCTTTTGGCCAGGACCCACGAAGCGACGACGTTATGAGTATCCATGGGTGAAAGGATGTCGCCACTCAAGTCGTCAGGCGAGAGCCGCCATTTTTTAATCAGATTATCGGCAATCCTTTGTCGCGCCTTCATCCGGCTGATTATCCGGGTCAGGAAGTCTATGGTCCCCTGGAGCCTGTCTGGGTGGACGTCGAGCAAAGGGCCCTCGAGTGCCCGGCGCGTCAGGCTGCATTCGACCAGTTGTTGATAGGCGAGCATTTGCCTTTTTTGCAGCGCAATGACGCTCTGGTTGTAGACGGCTTCTGTAATGAGAGCCTTTATGACGGACTTGTTGTCTGTGTAGTAGTTATAGGCCTCATCAAGCCTCGCCAGCTCTTGCTTATTGTGTGATTTGCGCTCACGCAGTGCCTGTTTTTCGTTTTTGACGATGTCGGCTCGATTGCCTTGTGAATCCCTTGCGGTCATCCATGCAGCTATCAGTCGCTGATTTTCATCGTGATCTTTATTGATGGTCTCGGTGAATTGTTCAAGCTTGCTCGCCACTTCCAGGCGCTGAACTATTAATTGTTCGGGCGCTGCACTGCGCCGCATTCCGGCGGCACCTGGCACAACAATGCCCTGCCAACCGTGGCGAGAGTCGAAAACGACCGGCTCCGAGCTGCCGTCACGTGTTGCGACATACACATTGTGCTCGTGCGTGGCGATCGGGTCTTCCGGGCGGACGATGCGCATCACTGTCGTGTGCGGCGACGACGCGTCAAGATCGTGCAGCATTTGATAGGTGTGGTTCTCGATAACCGCGTAAAGTTTCCCGTTGGTGGAATACAGGCCATTACTGTCCGGTGCCAGGTCGCTGACATCGAGGTCGCTGCGAAATCGCTGCAAGCGTGCCGCAGATAACGGGTAGGTCGCGGGCGACAATTGTTCGACCGGTCGCCAGACTCTGCTTTCGGGATCGGATTGCAGCTTCGGCCCGGAAGGGTTCAGCTCGTTGGGCAGCTTCGCCTGGTAGAGGCCGGAGACAGGGTCCAGAGCCACCTGTACGGCGCCATTTTCTGGCACGTTCACGTAGTGGCGTCCCCTGTAAACCGAAATACCGTCGGCATTCGGGGCCGGCAGCACGATCGAGGGGTGTATCCAGTAATCCTTCAACGGACGTGCAACCATCGCAGGTGCAGGCCCGGGTTCGGTTGTGGCGTTGACCGTCACCCGCGCAGGCGCAGGCGCAGGCGTGATGGCGTCAAGGTCTGTGCCCGCGGTTGTCCGGCCGCCTGTCGACGTCCGTGTGGGAATCCAGTGCACCGACCCGCCGCCGTGAGGCGACGGATAATCGGGCCGGATTGTCGGGCTGTCGGGACCGGGCCTGGGCTGGACGTGCACCTCGACAGTGGTTTTGCCCCGAGCGGGCGGCTTGAGTGGCATTGCCTGTCATCCTTTAACGTTCACGCCGTGATATCCGCACGAACGGATCTCGACGGGTGGTCGGCTTCCTTGCCGTTCTGTGTGTCGTGCGTTCCGGTAAAACGTGTCATCTTCCGGGCAGTTTGACGTGGCGGACGGCTTCATCGAGAAACCGACCATTACCGTCGGAATTGGTCAAAATTTGTGCTATATTCCGCGCCCGCGATTTTTCACTTCAACACCGGTCGTCGACATGCAAGCAGCCAAGCCGTTATTTGACTATCCAAAATATTGGGCCGAATGTTTCGGGCCAGCGCCATTCCTGCCGATGAGCAGGGAGGAGATGGATCAGCTTGGCTGGGATTCGTGTGACATCATCATTGTTACCGGAGATGCCTACGTCGATCATCCGTCGTTCGGCATGGCAATCATCGGCCGGCTGCTGGAGTCGCAAGGCTTCCGCGTCGGGATCATTGCCCAGCCCAACTGGCAGTCCAAAGACGATTTCATGAAGCTCGGCGAGCCGAACCTGTTCTTCGGCGTCGCGGCCGGCAACATGGACTCGATGATCAACCGCTACACCGCGGACAAGAAAATCCGCTCCGATGATGCCTACACCCCGGGTGGCATGGCCGGCAAGCGTCCGGACCGCGCGAGCCTGGTCTACAGCCAGCGCTGCAAAGAAGCGTACAAGCACGTGCCGATCGTGCTTGGCGGCATCGAAGCTTCGCTGCGCCGCATCGCTCACTATGACTATTGGCAGGATCGCGTGCGTAACTCGATCCTGATCGACGCCAGCGCCGACATTCTGCTGTACGGCAACGCCGAGCGCGCCATCGTCGAAGTGGCCCAGCGTCTGTCGTGGGGCCACAAGATCGAAGACATTACCGATGTGCGCGGCACCGCGTTCATCCGTCGTGACACGCCGCAAGGCTGGTACGAAGTCGACTCGACGCGCATCGACCGTCCGGGCAAGGTCGACAAGATCATCAACCCGTACGTCAACACGCAAGACACCCAGGCCTGCGCCATCGAGCAGGAAAAGGGGCCGGTCGAAGATCCGCAGGAAGCCAAGGTTGTGCAGATCCTGGCCAGCCCGCGCATGACCCGCGACAAGACCGTTATCCGGCTGCCGTCGATGGAAAAGGTCCGCAACGACCCGGTTCTGTATGCTCACGCCAACCGAGTGCTGCACCTGGAAACCAACCCGGGCAACGCCCGCGCGCTGGTGCAGAAGCATGGCGAGGTCGATGTCTGGTTCAACCCGCCGCCGATTCCGATGACCACCGAAGAAATGGACTACGTGTTCGGCATGCCTTACGCCCGCGTTCCGCACCCGGCGTACGGCAAGGAAAAGATCCCGGCCTACGACATGATCCGTTTCTCTGTGAACATCATGCGCGGCTGCTTCGGCGGCTGCACTTTCTGCTCGATTACCGAGCATGAAGGTCGGATCATCCAGAACCGTTCCGAAGAGTCGATCATTCGTGAAATCGAAGAGATCCGCGACAAGGTCCCGGGCTTCACCGGTGTGATTTCCGATCTCGGCGGCCCGACCGCGAACATGTATCGCATCGCCTGCAAGAGTCCGGAAATCGAATCCGCGTGCCGCAAGCCTTCCTGCGTGTTCCCGGGGATCTGTCCGAACCTGAACACCGACCACTCGTCGCTGATTCAGCTGTATCGCAGTGCCCGTGCGTTGCCTGGCGTGAAGAAGATCCTGATCGCATCCGGCCTGCGTTACGACCTCGCGGTCGAGTCGCCGGAATACGTCAAGGAGCTGGTGACCCACCACGTCGGCGGTTATCTGAAGATCGCCCCGGAACACACCGAGGAAGGTCCGCTCAACCAGATGATGAAACCGGGCATCGGCAGCTATGACAAGTTCAAGCGCATGTTCGAGAAGTACACCAAGGAAGCGGGCAAGGAGCAGTACCTGATTCCATACTTCATCGCCGCGCACCCGGGCACCACCGACGAAGACATGATGAACCTCGCCTTGTGGCTCAAGGGCAACGGCTTCCGCGCCGACCAGGTGCAGGCGTTCTACCCGTCGCCGATGGCGACCGCCACCGCCATGTACCACTCGGGCAAGAATCCGTTGCGCAAGGTGACGTACAAGAGCGACGGCGTGACCATCGTCAAGAGCGAAGAGCAGCGCCGTCTGCACAAGGCGTTCTTGCGTTATCACGACCCGAAAGGGTGGCCGATGCTGCGTGAAGCGCTGGTGCGCATGGGCCGCGCCGATCTGATCGGGCCGGGCAAGGATCAACTGATCCCTGCGCATCAGCCAGCGACTGACAGCTACCAGAGCGCCCGTCGCAAGAACTCGACCCCGGCCGGCAGCCACAAGGTCGCGAAAGAGAAGACCACCAAGATCCTCACCCAGCACACCGGCCTGCCGCCGCGTGCCAGTGATGGCGGCAATCCCTGGGACAAGCGTGAACAGGCCAAGGCCGCCGCGTTCGCCCGCAATCAACAGGCGGCCAAGGAGCGCAAGGATGCGGCCAAAGGCAAAGGGCCGAAGCCGACGCGCAAGCCGGTAGTGCCACGCTAAACAGAACGCCAACCTTCGGGTTGGCGTTTTGCTGATCGTTCCCACGCTCTGCGTGGGAATGCCTCTTGGGACGCTCCGCGTTCCGCCTACACCCGGTGTCAGTTCGAGCGATGCTGTGACGCAGAGCGTCACGGGTTGCACTCCCGCGCAGAGCGTGGGAGCGAGAAGAAAAAGAGTATCGAAGCCACTGGCCTCTTCGCGAGCAGGCTCGCTCCCACAGGGGGCTGCATTGCAAATGTGGGAGCGAGCCTGCTCGCGAAGAGGCCTGCACAGGCAGGCTGCATCCCATGCCTGCCACAAATAGAAGCAAACTCAGCAAAGCATTTCCCCGCATCGCCCGGTTTTGGTGCTGTACTGCCTTGAGCATTTCGCGAAATCGCCCGGACCTGTGCATGGCATAAGTCTTGCGCGCTTTCCCATACGCCCAGGCTCGCAGGAGGCACGCCGTGTCGATTCATGTCGCATTGCATCACGTCACGCATTACCGCTACGACCGCGCTGTCGAACTCGGCCCGCAGATCGTACGCCTGCGCCCGGCTGCTCACAGCCGCACGCGGATTCTGTCCTATGCGCTGAAAGTCTCGCCCGAGCAGCACTTCATCAACTGGCAGCAGGACCCTCAGGGCAACTACCTCGCGCGTCTGGTATTCCCCGAGAAAACCAGTGAGTTGCGCATTGAAGTCGACCTGCTGGCCGAGATGGCGGTGTTCAACCCCTTCGACTTCTTCCTCGAACCCTACGCCGAGAAAATTCCTTTCACGTATGCCACCGACGAGCGCAAGGAACTGGCGCCGTACCTCGAAACCCTGCCGCTGACGCCGGCGTTCAAGGCCTATCTGGACGGTATCGACCGCACGCCGCTGCCGGCAGTGGATTTTCTGGTCGCGCTCAATCAGCGGCTGAGCGAAGACATCGGTTATCTGATTCGCATGGAGCCGGGTGTACAAACCCCGGAGCACACCCTCGAACAGGCCTCTGGCTCTTGCCGCGACTCCGCGTGGCTATTGGTGCAGCTGTTGCGCAATCTTGGGCTGGCCGCACGGTTTGTCTCCGGCTACCTGATTCAACTGACCGCCGATGTGAAGAGCCTCGACGGCCCGTCCGGCACCGACGTCGATTTCACCGACCTGCACGCCTGGTGCGAGGTGTACCTGCCGGGTGCGGGCTGGATCGGCCTTGACGCCACCTCCGGGCTGTTCGCCGGCGAAGGACATATTCCGTTGGCCTGCAGTCCCGATCCGTCCTCGGCGGCGCCGATCAGTGGTCTGGTCGAACCGTGTGAGTGTCAGTTCAGCCACGACATGTCAGTGGAGCGAATCTGGGAGGCGCCCCGCGTCACCAGGCCCTACACCGATGAGCAATGGCTGGCGATCCAGGCATTGGGCAAGCAGATCGACGCCGATCTGCTCGAAGGCGATGTGCGCCTGACCATGGGCGGCGAGCCGACCTTTGTGTCCATCGACGATCCCGACGGCGCCGAGTGGAACACCGCCGCGCTGGGGCCGGACAAACGCCGCCTCAGCGCCGAGCTGTTCCAGCGCATGCGCAAGCAGTACGCGCCGCAGGGGCTGGTGCATTTCGGCCAGGGCAAGTGGTATCCCGGTGAGCAATTGCCGCGCTGGTCGCTCAATTGTTACTGGCGCCGCGATGGCGTGCCAATCTGGCAAAACGCTGCGCTGATCGCTGACGAGCAGGAGGACTATGGTGCCGATGGCGATTTGGCCGGACGCTTTCTGGCGAGCGTCGCCGAGCGGCTGAAATTACCCGCACGTTTTGTCTTCCCTGCCTACGAGGACAATTTCTATTACCTCTGGCGCGAAGGCACCTTGCCCGGCAACGTCAGCGCCGAAGATTCGCGTCTGGACGATCCGCTGGAGCGCGCGCGCCTGCGCAAGGTGTTCACTCAGGGACTCGACAAGGTCATCGGCCAGGTGCTGCCGCTGGCGCGTACTGCCAAGGGCGATCAATGGCAAAGCGGACGCTGGTATTTGCGCGATGAGCACTGTCGTCTGGTGCCGGGGGATTCGCCGCTGGGGTATCGCCTGCCGCTGGCGTCGCAGCCGTGGGTGAAGGCGGCGCAATATCCGTTCATCCATCCCAACGATCCGAATCAGGACTTTGCTGAACTGCCGGATCCCGCGCAGCTTGGTGTTCACGGCGAATCTGCTGCGGTGGATGAGCGCGTGCCGAAAATCGATGAGTCCGCCGACTGGCTGACCCGCACCGCATTCTGTGCCGAGGCCCGCGAGGGACGGCTCTATCTGTTCATGCCGCCGCTGGAACGGGTCGAGGATTATCTGGAACTGGTCGCAGCCATCGAAGCCACCGCTGCGGAGCTGCGCTGCCCGGTGCTGTTGGAGGGCTACGAGCCGCCGAGCGATCCACGTCTGAATAATTTCCGCATCACTCCGGACCCTGGCGTGATCGAGGTCAATGTGCAGCCGTCGGCGACTTGGGACGAGTTGGTCGAGCGCACTGAATTCCTCTATGAACAAGCGCGGCAAACCCGCCTGACCACCGAGAAATTCATGATCGACGGACGCCACACCGGCACCGGTGGCGGCAATCACTTCGTTCTGGGCGGCGCGACGCCGGCGGATTCGCCGTTTTTGCGTCGGCCCGATCTGTTGCGCAGTCTGATCAGTTACTGGCACAACCATCCCTCGTTGTCGTATCTGTTTTCCGGACTGTTTATCGGCCCGACGTCCCAGGCGCCACGGGTCGATGAGGCGCGTAATGATGCTTTGTACGAGCTGGAAATCGCTTTCGCACAAATGCCCGAACCGGGCGAGGAGTGCGCGCCATGGCTGGTGGATCGGTTGTTGCGCCATTTGCTGATCGACGTCACCGGCAATACTCATCGTGCCGAATTCTGCATCGATAAACTTTATTCGCCAGACGGCGCCACCGGGCGTCTCGGCTTGCTGGAACTGCGCGCCTTTGAAATGCCGCCGCATGCGCGCATGAGTCTGGCTCAACAGTTGTTGCTGCGAGCCTTGGTCGCACGCTTCTGGCGCGAGCCTTACGCACCGCCGAAACTGGCGCGCTGGGGCACCGAGCTGCACGATCGCTTCCTGCTGCCGCACTTTATCGAGCAGGATTTCACCGACGTCATTGTCGACCTCAACAACGCCGGTTATCCGTTGCGCGCGGAGTGGTTCGCCGCGCATCTGGAATTTCGTTTTCCCAAGGTCGGCGATTACGCCGTCAATGGCATCGAGCTTGAATTGCGCCAGGCCCTCGAGCCTTGGCATGTACTGGGCGAGGAGGGCTCGGCGGGCGGTACGGTGCGCTACGTCGATTCGTCGCTGGAGCGCTTGCAGGTCAAGCTCAACGGCCTGGCGCCGCAGCGGTATCTGCTGACCTGTAATGGTGTCGCGGTACCGTTGCACCCGACCGGGCGGGTGGGGGAGTTTGTCGCTGGGGTGCGTTATCGCGCCTGGCAGCCGGCCAACTGCCTGCACCCGACCATCCCGGTGCACGCACCGCTGGTATTCGACCTGCTCGACACCTGGATGGGCCGCTCGCTGGGCGGTTGCCAATATCATGTCGCCCACCCAGGCGGGCGCAATTACGAGACGTTACCGGTCAATGCCAATGAAGCGGAAAGCCGGCGCATGGCGCGGTTTTTTCGTCTGGGCCACACGCCAGGGAAACTTCCGATACCGAAAGTGGAAATCAGTGACGAGTTGCCGATGACAATCGATCTGCGCCGTTTCTGAGTCGTACATTTCATGCGGATTTTTCATCTATCCGCACGTCATGTGCCTGCGTTAGTCTGACCGTTCCCTGCTGTCTGCCGAGCTTTCCATGCCTGACCTGCTAGACCGCTACCCGCTGAGCGTGGGTACTTATCACGAACTGCTCGACGGCAGCGGCGCGGTGCGTCCGCATTGGCAGCGGCTGTTCGATCAGTTACAGCGCAGCAGTCCCGCGCAACTGGTGCAGCGGCAGGCCTTGCTGACGCGGCAGATTCAGGAGAACGGCGTCACTTACAACGTCTATGCCGATCCGAAAGGGGCTGATCGACCGTGGGAGCTGGATCTGTTGCCCCATGTAATCGCTGCCGATGAATGGCAACACCTGGCGGCCGGCATCGCGCAACGCGCACGGCTGCTCAATGCCGTGCTGGCGGATCTGTACGGCCCGCAACGGCTGATCAGCGAAGGCCTGCTGCCGGCAGAACTGGTGTTCGGCCACAACAATTTTCTCTGGCCCTGTCAGGGCATCGCTCCACCGGAGTCGGCCTTCCTGCACCTGTACGCCGTGGATCTGGCGCGCACGCCGGACGGTCGCTGGTGGGTCACCGCCGATCGCACCCAGGCGCCGTCCGGCGCGGGTTATGCGCTGGAAAACCGCACCATCGTTTCACGTGCCTTCCCCGAGCTGTACCGCGATCTGAAGGTTCAGCACCTGGCCGGGTTCTTCCGCACGTTGCAGGAAACCCTGGCGCGACAGGCGCCCGGCGAGGACGACACGCCGCTGGTGGTTCTGCTGACGCCGGGGCGTTTCAACGAAAGCTACTTCGAGCATCTGTACCTCGCCCGCCAGCTTGGCTATCCACTGGTCGAAGGCGGTGATCTGACCGTGCGCAATGCCACGGTGTACCTGAAAACCCTCAGCGGTCTGCGCCGGGTGCACGCGATCATGCGCCGCCTCGACGATGATTTCTGCGATCCGCTGGAGCTGCGGACCGATTCGGCGCTGGGCGTCCCCGGTCTGCTCGAGGCGGTGCGTCAGGGGCGGGTGCTGGTCGCCAACGCGCTGGGCAGCGGAGTCCTGGAATCGCCGGGGCTGCTGGGGTTTCTACCGAAGATCAATCAGTACCTGTTCGGCGAAGACCTGATCCTGCCGTCCATCGCGACCTGGTGGTGCGGTGAAGCGCCGGTGCTGGCGCAGGCACTGGAAAAACTCCCGGAGCTGTTGATCAAACCAGCGTTCCCTTCGCAAAGCTTCGCCCCGGTTTTTGGCCGGGACCTTAATGAAACACAGCGCCACGAACTGGCGGAGCGCATGCAGGCGCGGCCCTATGCCTATGTCGCCCAGGAACTGGCGCAGCTCTCACAGGCGCCGGTCTGGCAAGCTGAAGAAGGCCATGTGCAACCCCGGGCAATCGGCATGCGCATGTACGCAGTGGCCAGTCACGACGGCTACCGTGTGCTGCCCGGTGGGCTGACCCGTGTGGCGGCCGACGCCGATGCCGAAGTGGTGTCGATGCAGCGTGGCGGTGCGAGCAAGGACACCTGGGTGCTGGGCGACCGTGCGCCGAGTGGCGAGCAGTGGAAGGCGCAGCGCAATATTGGTGTGCACGATCTGGTGCGTCGGGATCCTTACCTGCCCTCGCGGGTGGTGGAGAACTTGTTCTGGTTCGGCCGTTATTGTGAACGCTGCGATGACAGCGCGCGGCTGCTGCGCATCATGCTGGCGCGCTACGTCGATGGCGATGATCCGCAGGCGTTGCAGGCGGCGGTCGATCTTGGCGAACGGCTGGCGTTGCTGCCGGACGAGGGTGAGCTGCCGGAACGCTTGCTCGCTGCGCTGCTGGGCGAGGACTGGTCGTTCAGCCTGCGCGCCAACCTGCAACGCTTGCAGTGGGCCGCCTCGCAGGTGCGCGGCAAGCTCTCCCGGGAGAACTGGCAAGCGCTGGTTGAATTGCAGCGTGAAGCCATGGAGCTGGACACCGACCAGCCGGATTTTGGCGAACTGCTGGATTTCCTCAACCGTCTGGTGATGTCGCTGGCGGCGCTGTCGGGGTTTGCGCTGGATGACATGACCCGCGACGAAGGCTGGCGCTTTCTGATGATCGGCCGGCGCATCGAGCGCCTGCAGTTTCTCAGCGCCAGTCTGGCCGCGTTTCTGCGCGGCGCGGGTGCGTTCGATCAAGCGGGGCTGGAATGGCTGCTCGAACTGGGTAACAGCAGCATCACCTACCGCTCGCGATATCTGGCGGTGGCGCAATTGATTCCGGTCCTCGATCTGTTGCTGCTGGATGATCAGAACCCGCACGCGGTGTTGTTTCAGTTGAAACTGGTCACCCGCACGTTGAAACGCTTGAACGACGATTTCGGCGCTCCCCGCGAAACCGGATTGCCGCAGCTGGTCGAACGCCTGTCGCGGTTTGAGCTGGGTTGCCTGGAAAACCCGTTGTTCGGCAAGTCCAGCGTGCGTGCCGCGCTCGACGGCCTGGCGGATCTGCTGCAAGACATTGCCGAGGCCAGCGGACAAGTCTCGTATCGGTTGGCCCTGCGCCATTTCGCCCATGTCGATGATGTCAGCCAGCGTACGGTGTCCGTCTGATGAGCGCCCATTACCAGATCTTTCACGACACCAGCTATCACTACGACAGCCCGGTATCCCTCGCGCAGCAACTGGCGCATCTGTGGCCACGTGAGTGCAACTGGCAACGCTGCACCGAACAGCAACTGCTGATCAGTCCGGAGCCGACGGTGCGGCGTGATGAGCTGGACGTGTTTGGCAATCCGCTGACCCGGCTGGCGTTCGAACGGCCGCATGATCAGTTGCAGGTCAACGCGCGGCTCACCGTTGAAGTGCTGGCGCGTCCTGCGCTGGATTTCAATCGGTCGTCGGCGTGGGAGCAGACCCGTGATGCGCTCACCTACAGTAGCCAGCCGTTATCTGCCGACTTGCTTGAAGCCTGTCGCTACCGGTTCCAGTCGCCCTATGTGCTCTTGAAGCGCAGCTTCGTCGAGTTTTCACAAAGCTGTTTCCCGGCTGGACGTCCGCTGCTGCTGGGTGTGCAGGACTTGATGCAGAAGATTTTCAGCGAATTCACCTTCGATGCCGAAGCCACCCAGGTGGCGACGCCGCTGGTGGAAGTGCTGGAGCGGCGGCGTGGCGTGTGCCAAGACTTCGCGCACTTGATGCTGGCTTGCGTGCGCTCGCGCGGGCTGGCGGCGCGTTATGTCAGCGGCTACCTGCTGACCCAGCCACCACCGGGGCAGCCACGCCTGATCGGCGCCGATGCGTCCCATGCCTGGGTTTCGGTGTTTTGTCCGGTGCTCGGGTGGGTGGATTTTGATCCGACCAACAATGTGCAGCCGGCGCTGGAGCACATCACGTTGGCGTGGGGGAGGGATTTTTCTGATGTGTCGCCGTTGCGCGGGGTGATTCTCGGTGGGGGTAATCACGACCCGGAAGTGCGGGTTACGGTGATGCCACTGGAATAACGCAGATTAAACTGTAGGAGTGAGCCTGCTCGCGATAGCGGTGTGTCAGCAGCGAATGTTTTACCTGACACACCGCTATCGCGAGCAGGCTCACTCCTACAAGGGAAATGGGGTGTTTTGAGGAGGGCTGTGAGGGCCGGCGGCAAAACCGCCAGCCCTGTCACAAATCCGCAGGGTCTGATTCGATCATCAAACCCGGTGGGGCTCAGGCGTCGGGCGCCTGCTCTTTCGGTGCATCGGGTGCATCAACATCTTCATCCGTCGCCACTTCACCGTCGGGGTTCAGTGCCGCTTCCTCAGCGGTTTGTTTCTTGCGCTGAAGCTTTTCCTCTTTCTTCTGTTCCTTTGCCAGGTCTCGTTGACGTTTGGCGAAGGAGTAATTGGGTTTGGCCATGGGCGATCCTCTAGGTCGAAGGTGAGGTTGAGCGGCGCGTATTCTGCCCTGTATCGGCGTCCGGGGGTTAACCGGGTTTTTGATCGACCCACTTGGGCGTGACGGTCGGCTGCCATTGATCGAGCGCATCAAGCAGGGTATCTGGCGATTCGCTCACTTGCAGCATGTCACGGTGTGGCGCACGAACGAAGCCTTCGCCGACGATATGGTCGAGAAAAGCCGTGAGTTTGCTGTAGAAACCGTTTACTTCCAGCAGACCCAGCGGCTTGCCATGATAGCCGAGCTGACCCCACGTCCAGACTTCGAACAGCTCTTCCAGTGTGCCGAGACCGCCGGGCAGGGCGATAAACGCATCGCTGAGTTCGGCCATCCGCGCCTTGCGCGCGTGCATGCCATCGACCACTTCCAGACGCGTCAGGCTTTTGTGGCCGATTTCCTTGTCCATCAGGCTCTGCGGGATGATGCCGATCACTTCGCCGCCGGCGGCCAGTGCGGCGTCAGCGACAACGCCCATCAAACCCACGGCGCCACCGCCGTAAACCAGCGTCAAACGACGTTCGGCCAGCGCCCGGCCGAGGGCGACAGCCGCTTCGGTGTACGCCGCAACGCTGCCGGCGTTGGCACCACAAAAAACACACACGGACTTCAAAGACATGCCTTACTCCTGGGTCAATCCGTCACAGGGTAATGGCTGGCGAGCTTCGATCCAAGGGCTAAACTTCGCGTTCGGGCGATTCAAAGCTGCCGCTGGCGCCACAGGCGTAAGCGGCGAGCAAGCTGCATAACAGACCGTTAAAAAACATGACAGGCACTCCGTCTCAATGGATGGGCCGATCATAAGGCTGGCCCGGTCATCTGGCCGTTAGATTGTGTCGATGAGTGTCATAGCCTGAAAGTTGTATACAATTTTTGACACAAGTCATAGGAACTTGCGAAGATTTCAGGCAGTCTTTCCACCACTCGTGTTTTGTTAACCCTGCCTTGGAGATTCACCATGTTTTCCAAAGTTGTTGCGGTATCCCTGCTGGCGCTGGCCAGCAGCCAATTGATGGCTGCCGAGTGCAAAACCACCGTTGACTCCACCGATCAGATGTCCTTCAACACCAAGGAAATCGTGATCGACAAGAGCTGCAAGACCTTCACCGTCGAACTGACCCACTCCGGCAGCCTGCCGAAGAACGTCATGGGCCATAACCTGGTGATCAGCAAAGAAGCTGACATGCAGCCGATCGCTACCGACGGCCTGGCAGCCGGTATCGACAAGAACTACCTGAAGGATGGAGACGCGCGCGTCATTGCGCATACCAAGATCATTGGCGCGAAGGAAACCGATTCGGTGACCTTCGATGTGTCGAAGCTGAATGCCGCTGAAAAATACGGTTTCTTCTGCTCGTTCCCGGGCCACATTTCGATGATGAAAGGCACTGTCACCCTGAAGTAATTTTGGGGCCAGCGCTTACACCAGACACGCCGCTGCGCGATGACCGCCAGCGGCGTTTTTGCGTCTGGCGTGGTGTGTACGAATCTTTACCGTTCGTCTAAATGGCGCCCATACCTGTTATTTCTAACAGTAGACCGCTCTTTCAAGGGCGCGGTTAGATGAATCCTCGTTCTTGGCGATTACGAAGAGGATTCACCACATGGATGGCAACAGCAGGAAATCGACCTTTGCGGATCTGAAAATCACTAAGGTGATTGCGGGTGGGAAGGAAGTTTTCGATGGCAGCGTGATTTTTTACCCAAGAGCCAACTTCACCATCACCGGGCCGGGGAACGCTATCCTGCAGCTCCTTATCGATGGTGTCGCCAAACATAACAGCCAGACAAACGCGGCTGGCGACGGATTTTTTCTGGTAGATAACCTTCCTGAAGGACTGCACGAGTATCGGCTGGCCCATGAGGAGGATGAGCCCTCCGATCCCTTTGCGTTGACTTCGGTTGTAACGAAACCCTTCATCCAAACGCTGGAAGATACCAGCGGGCCGGTAGAAAACGGAGGCCAGACTGAAGAGACGGATCTGCAGATCAAAGGCTTCGCGAAGGAAGGGCAGATAAAGATCCTCAATGGTGCTGACGTTGAACCGATCGCTACATTTGAGGTGGAGCGTGACCGCAGTTGGGGCGGCAATCTCAATCTGACATCGGGGCAAGTCTACTCACTCAAAGCAAGGGCGGATGACAGGAAGGACTCCGACATCTACACCGTTACAGTCGGGAAGGTGTCCGAAAACGAGGTCAAGATTGCTTCACTGAAGGATTCGGCAGGGACCGACATAGCAGACGGTGAAACTACCGCAGACACCAAACTGAAGATCAGCGGTTCGGCAGGGGACGGTGAGATCAAACTGCTGGAAGGAGACAACACGGAGCCGGTTGCCACGTTTACGGCGGCGGATGGCGTCTGGGGTGGCGATTTTGAGCTCGCAGCTGGCAAAACTTACGTGCTGAAAGCCCAGGCGGAGGGTGGCGAAGAGTCTGGCACCTACACCGTGATTGTCAGCAAAACGCCCGGAGGCGAAGTCAAGATTATCCGGATTGAAGATTCCGAAGGGACGCTGGTACCGGACAAGGGAACTACCGCAGACACCAAGCTGAAGATTATGGGATCGGCAGAGGACGGCTATATCACGTTGCTGACAGATGGCGACTTGGAACCGATTGACACGTATATGGTGATGGATGGCAGCTGGAGCGGCGAGCTCGAGCTAGCAGATGGCCAGACCTATGCGCTCAAAGCCCAAGCGGATGACGGCCAAGAGTCTGAGGTCTACACCGTGATTATCAGCGAGGCGCCTGGAGATAGGGTTTCTATTACTGCTCTGACAGGCGAATCTGGAAGGGTATTTCACCTGACGGTTACGACGGACACCGAGCTTACGATTACCGGTACAGCTAGCTCAAGCAAGGTAGAGGTGATGGATATAGGTGGAGTGATCAAGACCATTGACGTGCTCAATGGTAACTGGGAAGGCGAGCTCGCTTTCTCAAGTGACACAAGACATATATTGGCTGCCAAGTCACCGACGGGCGTTCCGGGGCAGCGCATAGAGTTCTATGTCGGCGAAGCGAAACAGCCTGAAATCACGCGAATTCAGGAAATCGGCGGAGACGGCAAAGATCTGCAGGATGGCGACGAGACTACGGTGACGACTCTTTCGTTCACGGGTAAGGCTGCGGGACATTTCGTAGGAACGTTACGCAATGGTGAGACAACTGTGATGCCATTTTACGTTGACTTGGATAGTAGCTGGCAAGCAACAGCTTCGTTGCTGGAGCCCGGTGTATGCGTGTTCAAGGCAGTGGCACGTTTCGGGAGCGAATCTGCACCGATCACGATTACGGTCAAAGCCCCCGAAAATCCTGAAGCACGGCAGGAGCGCTGATCGAAAATCTCCGCGTACCGCGGCCGAAGCTGTCGCAGACAGCGATAATTCGACTTTCATACTCGAAAGCCGGATCGCCGCCTGCGGCAGCTTTTGCCGTTATTTACCTACTCAAGGAGCAAACGGCATGACCCGCTTGTGATGGGTCTTGTTGTACGTATCGACAATGATCTTCGCCGCCTCGTCACGCACCGTTTTACCATGCAGAAACGCATCGATCTCGGCATACGTCACGCCATGCGCCGCTTCGTCCGGTTTGCCCGGCGACAGATCTTCAAGGTCGGCAGTCGGCACTTTCTCCACCAACGACTCCGGCGCACCGAAGCTGCGGGCAATCGCGCGAACCTGATTTTTCACCAGGCCGCTGAGCGGGGCGAGGTCGCAGGCGCCGTCGCCGAACTTGGTGAAGAAGCCCATCACCGCTTCCGCCGCATGGTCAGTGCCAATCACCAAGCCGCCAGCCGCGCCGGCAATCGTGTACTGCGCAACCATGCGCATCCGCGCCTTGGTATTGCCGAGCACAAAATCCACCGACGCCGCCGGTTTGCCTTCGAAAGCGGAGACCTGAGCAGCCAGCGCTTTGACTGCCGGGCCGATATTGACTGTGTGGATCTCGTCAGGGCCGATGCAATCGAGCGAAGCCTTGGCGTCGTGCTCGTCGAACTGGGTTTCGTAGGGCAGGCGCACGGCGATGAATTTGTAGCGGTCGTCGCCGGTTTTCTCGCGCAGCTCACGCATTGCGCGTTGGGCCAAAAGGCCTGCGGTCAGCGAATCGACGCCGCCGCTGATGCCCAGCACCAAGGCCTTGAGTCCGGAATTGACCAGGCAATCCTGGATGAAGGTGATGCGCCGGGCCACTTCGGCCTGTAGGGCCTGGTCGTCGGCGAATGGCGGTTGCACCTTGAGCTGCTCAGCAATCTCACGCTGTACGGCTTGCATGAATTCACTCCTTGCTAGATAGACTGGATTCGGCAGGAACCTGGAACACGTGTCGCAAATAGGCGACGAAATTCGGATCTTTACAGTGGGTCTTGCCTGGCTCGTCGGAGATCTTCGCCACCGGCTGGCCGTTGCAGGCGGTCATTTTAAGCACGATGCTCATCGGTTCGACACCCGGAATGTCGCAGGTCAGGTTGGTACCGATGCCGAAGCTCACATTGATGCGACCGTGCAACGCGCGGAAAATCTCCAGGGATTTTGGCAACGTCAGACTGTCGGAGAACACCAGGGTCTTGCTCATCGGGTCGATGCCGAGCTTGTGATAGTGCGCGATGCACTTCTCGCCCCAGGCCACCGGGTCCCCGGAGTCATGACGCAGGCCGTCAAAGAGCTTGGCGAAGAACAAATCGAAGTCGCCGAGAAAGGCATCGGTGGTGATGCAGTCGGTAAGGGCGATGCCCAGTAGCCCACGGTACTCGCGAACCCAGCAATCGAGGGCGGCAATCTGGCTGTCGATCAGCCGCGGGCCGAGTTGCTGATGGGCCATGATCCACTCGTGAGCCATGGTGCCCAGCGGTTTCATGTCCAGCTCGCGGGACAGATGTACGTTGCTGGTGCCGACGAAACGCCCCGGGAAATCGTGCTTTAGCACGTTGACCACTTCCGCCTGCACACCAAAGGAAAAGCGCCGACGCGTGCCGAAATCGGCAACTTGCAGTTGCGACAGTTCATCGGCCGAGGCGTTAGCGGTCAGCCAGTCGAACTTGCGATAAAGCTGTTCGCGTGCCTGCTCCAGAGACGTGTCGCGGTAGCGATAGCGGTTGCGCACTTCGCTGACGATGGCCAGCAGCGGCACTTCGTAGAGAATCACATGCAGCCACGGACCGCGCAGGCGGATGAACAGCTCGCCGTTCTCGATACCGGTGTGCAGGTAACGCAGGTTGAAGCGGAACAGACCGAGAAAACGCAGGAAATCCGGCTTCAGGAAGGTGATGCGTTCGAGAAAGCTCAGTTGATCGGCGCTCAGGCTCAGTTCGGCCAGGCGCTCGATCTGGAAACGGATCTCGGCCAGATACGGGCGCAGGTCCTCGGCGTTGCGGCAGCGAAACTCCCATTCGACTTCGACGTTGGGGTAGTTGTGCAGCACCGCCTGCATCATCGTCAGCTTGTAGAAGTCGGTGTCGAGCAGGTTCTGCACGATGCGATCGGCAAACACACTCTCGCTCATAAACGGGTCTCCAGTTGCGCCGCGCGTTGCGCGGTCTATATCGATGGCGCTAGTGGCGCATATCAGCGGTGGGGATTGCCAGCATTTTCTGTCGCGCGTGAGTTCAACTGTGGCGAGGGGATTTATCCCCGATCGGCTGCGAAGCAGTCGTCGCTCTTCAGATTTTTGGGGCCGCTGCGCAACCCATCGGGGATAAATCCCCTCGCCACAAAGTTCCCCATGTGGTCAGGGGCTATCGATTTGCTCCAGCATCCATTTGACGAAGTCGCGCACCTTCGGCACTTCCGCCGCGTGTTCCGGGTAGGCCAGGTAATAGGCGTCGCTGCTGGGCATGGCGTGTTGCCAGGGTATGACCAGTTTGCCCTCAGCCAATTCCTCTTCCACCAGAAATCGTGGCAACAGCGCCACGCCACAGCCGACTTGTGCGGCCCGAATGCACATATAAAAGGTCTCGAAACGCGGCCCGTGGTAGCTGTGTTCGGTGTGGTAGCCCTGACTGTCGAACCAGTCGTGCCAGGCCTGGGGGCGCGAGGCATTTTGCAGCAGCACCAGATCGGTGAGTTGCGTCGGGTCAGTGAAAGGCGTGTCGGGCAGGCTACCGGGTGCGCAGACCGGCACCAGTTCTTCTCCGAACAGTTTCAGGCATTCCGTGCCCGGTCGCGATGCCTGGCCGAAATAGAACGCCAGATCGCTGCGCCCCTGTAACAGATCATCCGCTTCCTGCTCGTTGCACAAATCCAGATGAATCGACGGGTGGCGCAGTCGCCAGCCCTTCAGACGCGGCACCAGCCAGCGCGCGCCGAAGGTCGATGGCGTGGAGACGCGCAGGACTTCGGTCTCGCCGCCGTAGGAACGCAGGTAATGGGTCGACATTTCCACCTGAGAAAGGATTTTCCTGACTTCCACCAAGTACAAATCCCCGGCCGGCGTCATTTGCAAGCGGCGACGCACGCGGCGGAACAACAAGTGCTGCAACAATTCTTCAAGCTGTGCGACCTGCTTGCTCACCGCACTCTGGGTCAGGTTCAGCTCTTCGGCGGCGCGGGTGAAACTCAGGTGCCGGGTCACCGCTTCGAAGCACTGCAACGCAGTGATTGAGGGCAAGTGGCGTTTGTTCAGCATGGCCAGTCCTTTTTATTGTCTTTCTACACGCAGCATGAATAAACGGAATGATATCTGGCGTAAAGGTCGTTTGTTGCATTGCCCTAGTGACGCTACAACTAAAGGCCTGCCCGGCCATGGAAAGAATGGCCGCACACCTACTGTTTTTGCGTAAGGAGAGACCCATGGTTGCCGCATTGCTTGATCGTCTGGGGGTAAACCCGGCCCTGTACCAGAACGGCAAAGTGCCGGTGCATTCGCCTGTCGACGGCAGCTGTATTGCCTCGGTGAACTGGGAAGGCGCCGCCGAAGTCGAGCAGCACATCAGTCGCGCCGATCATGCATTCGAGCAGTGGCGCAAGGTACCGGCACCGCGTCGCGGCGAGCTGGTGCGTCAATTCGGTGAAGTGCTGCGCGAATACAAGAACGATCTGGGCGAGCTGGTTTCCTGGGAGGCCGGCAAGATCACCCAGGAAGGTCTGGGTGAAGTGCAGGAGATGATCGACATCTGCGACTTCGCCGTCGGCCTGTCGCGCCAGTTGTACGGTCTGACCATCGCCTCCGAGCGACCGGGCCACCACATGCGTGAGACCTGGCATCCGCTCGGCGTGGTCGGGGTGATCAGCGCGTTTAACTTTCCGGTCGCGGTGTGGGCGTGGAACACCGCACTGGCGCTGGTCTGCGGCAACCCGGTGGTGTGGAAACCCTCGGAGAAAACCCCGCTGACCGCGCTGGCCTGTCAGGCGCTGTTCGACCGCGTAGTGAAGAATTTCAGCGATGCACCGGCGAGCCTTTGCCAGGTAGTGATTGGCGGTCGCGATGCCGGCGAGGCACTGGTCGATGATCCGCGTGTCGCCCTGATCAGCGCCACTGGCAGCACCCGCATGGGCCGCGAAGTGGCGCCGAAAGTCGCCGCGCGCTTCGCCCGCAGCATTCTCGAACTGGGCGGCAATAACGCGATGATTCTCGCTCCGAGTGCCGATCTGGACATGGCCGTGCGCGCGATTCTATTCAGCGCTGTCGGCACCGCCGGGCAACGCTGCACGACCTTGCGTCGACTGATCGCTCACGAATCGGTCAAGGAAGAAATCCTCACGCGCCTCAAGGCGGCGTATTCGAAAGTGCGCATCGGCCATCCGCTGGAAGGCAATCTGGTCGGCCCGCTGATTGACAAGCACAGCTTCGAAAACATGCAGGATGCGCTGGAGCAGGCACTGAGCGAAGGCGGACGGGTATTCGGCGGCAAGCGCCAACTGGAAGATCAATTCCCCAACGCCTATTACGTTTCGCCGGCCATCGTCGAAATGCCCGAGCAGAGCGACGTGGTCTGCAGCGAAACGTTCGCGCCGATTCTTTACGTGGTCGGCTACAGCGATTTTGAAGAAGCGCTGCGCCTGAACAATGCCGTACCGCAAGGCCTGTCGTCGTGCATCTTCACCACCGACGTGCGCGAGGCCGAGCAGTTCATGTCGGCGGTCGGCAGCGACTGTGGGATTGCCAACGTCAACATTGGCCCGAGCGGCGCCGAGATTGGCGGCGCGTTTGGTGGCGAGAAAGAGACTGGCGGCGGTCGCGAATCCGGCTCCGATGCCTGGCGCGCGTACATGCGCCGGCAGACCAACACCGTCAATTACTCGCTGGAATTGCCGTTGGCGCAGGGCATTACCTTCGATTGACAAGTGAAGATCCCCCTGTAGGAGTGAGCCTGCTCGCGATAGCAATCTGTCAGTCAGCATTGATGTGAATGTGCCGACGTCATCGCGAGCAGGCTCACTCCTACATTGATTTGTGTGTTTGTTGGGTTTCTGTTGGAGTCTGGCAATGCCGTTACGCGAAGAATGTCTGTGGGAAAAGCTCACGCCACAACGGCCGGATAATTCGGCGCTCAGGGGCGAGGTCAAGGTCGATGTCTGCGTGATCGGCGCCGGGTTCACCGGGTTGTCGGCGGCGCTGCATCTGTTGGAAAAAGGCAAAAGCGTCTGCGTGCTGGAGGCTCATCGCGCAGGGAACGGCGGCTCCGGGCGCAACGTCGGGCTGGTCAATGCCGGCATGTGGATTCCACCGGACGAGATCGAAGCCGGTTTTGGCGAGGCGGTCGGCAGTCAGCTCAACCGCATGCTCGGCGCGGCGCCGGCGCTGGTGTTCAGCCTTGTGGACAAGTACGGCATCGATTGCCAGTTGCGCCGCGAAGGCACCTTGCACATGGCGCACAACGCCAAGGGCGAGGCCGACTTGCGCAGTCGCGAGCAGCAATGGAAACGCCGTGGCGCGCCGGTTGAATTACTCACCGGCAAGGCCTGCGAACAAGCCACCGGCACGCAGAAGATCGCCGCCGCGCTGCTGGATCGCCGCGCCGGCACGCTCAATCCGATGGCGTATGTCACCGGCCTGGCGAACGCGGTCATCGGTCTCGGCGGGCAGATGTTCGACCATTCTCCTGTGACTCGACTCGAACGCGTCGGCCAGCAATGGTCGGTGCAGACCGGGCAGGGTTCGGTGCTCGCCGAACAAGTGGTCATCGCCTCCAATGCCTACACCGAAGGCGACTGGACCGAGCTCAAGCGCAATTTTTTCCCCGGTTATTACTATCAGGTCGCCTCGGTGCCGCTCACCGAGGACGCCGCGCAGGCAATTCTTCCCGGCGGGCAGGGCTCATGGGATACCCGTCAGGTGCTGAGCAGCATTCGTCGCGACAAGGACGGCCGTCTGTTACTCGGCAGTCTGGGCAATGGCAACCAGAAACCGACCTGGTTTCTCAAGGCCTGGGCCGACCGGGTGCAGCAACATTACTTCCCCAATCTGAAGCCGGTCGAGTGGGAATGCACCTGGACCGGGCGCATCGCCTTTACTCCCGACCACCTGATGCGCCTGTTCGAACCGGCGCCGGGGCTGGTGGCCGTTACCGGTTATAACGGTCGTGGCGTGACGACCGGCACCGTGGTTGGCAAGGCCTTCGCCGATTACCTGTGCAACGGCGATCCACAAGCACTGCCGATTCCCTTCGCCCCGATGCAGCCCTTGGCGGGCGTTGGCCTGCGCAGTTGCCTGTACGAGGCCGGATTTTCGCTGTATCACGCGGGCCAGTGCCTGCGCATTGTCATTTGAGTGTTGAAATTTGTTGCCGCAAGCAGCGCTTTTGCATCGAGCGACTAGCCTGTAATGGTGCGGGTTGTAGCAGTCTCGCACCAGCAGTGTGCAGTTCGGTGACGCGGGCTGTTACAGGCTGGTTGCACGTCGTTTGCCGCTGCGGTTGCAATGATGGCGCGTGCGGGTTGCGCCTGAAAAAATAAATGGTTTCACCTTCCGCGGTTTAGACGGTTGCACGCCCAATGAAAATGGGAACGAAACAGTCGAAATAACAACAACACAGCGACTTTTTGCCGAATAAAAAACCGATGGCACGGGCCTTGCTCTGAGCTTTGAGTGAAGTGAAGTCGCAGTGCCAACTAAAAAAAACCTTGGAGCACCACCTCATGTCCCAGACGTTTTACAAGAAAGGCTTTCTGGCCCTCGCAGTGGCTACTGCGCTGGGTGTTTCGGCGTTTGCTCAAGCTGATATCAAGATCGGTGTAGCGGGTCCGATGACCGGTGCCAACGCGGCATTTGGCGAGCAGTACATGAAGGGTGCACAGGCGGCGGCCGACGCGGTCAACGCGGCAGGTGGCGTCAACGGGGAAAAAATCGTCCTGGTCAAGGGCGATGACGCCTGCGAACCGAAGCAGGCGGTGACGGTCGCCAAAGACCTCACCAACCAGAAAGTCGCCGGCGTGGTCGGTCACTTCTGCTCCTCCTCGACCATTCCCGCGTCGGAAATCTACGACGAGGCCGGGATCATCGCGATCACCCCGGGCTCGACCAACCCGCAAGTCACCGAGCGTGGCTTGAGCGCCATGTTCCGTATGTGCGGGCGTGACGACCAGCAAGGCATCGTTGCCGGCGACTACATCGTCGACATGCTCAAAGGCAAAAAGGTTGTCGTGCTGCACGACAAGGACACCTACGGCCAAGGCCTGGCGGACGCCACCAAGGCACAGCTGGAAAAACGCGGCGTCAAGCCGGTGCTGTACGAAGGCCTGACCCGTGGCGAGAAAGACTTCAGCACCATCGTCACCAAGATCCGTGGCGCTGGCGCCGATGTCGTCTACTTCGGTGGCCTGCACCCGGAAGCCGGTCCACTGGTTCGTCAACTGCGTGAGCAAGGCCTCAAAGACGTCAAGTTCATGTCCGATGACGGCATTGTCACCGACGAACTTGTCACCACCGCTGGCGGCCCGCAATTCACCGATGGCGTGCTGATGACCTTCGGCGCCGACCCGCGCCTGCTGCCAGACAGCAAAACCGTAGTGGACGCGTTCCGCAAGGCCGGTACCGAGCCTGAGGGCTACACCCTGTACGCCTACGCTTCGGTGCAAACCCTGGCGGCAGCCTTCAACGGTGCCAAGAAAAACGACGGCGAAGCGGCTGCCAAGTGGCTCAAGGCCAACCCGGTGAAAACCGTAATGGGCGAGAAGACCTGGGATGCCAAGGGCGACCTGAAAGTCTCCGACTACGTGGTTTACCAGTGGGACAAGGATGGCAAATATCACCAGTTGGAAAAGCAGAAGTAAGGGCTGAGGCGATCATCTGATCACCACGGTTCCTTTGTAGGAGTGAGCCTGCTCGCGATCGCGGTTGAGCATTCAACACCTGTGTTGCCTGTCAGTCCGCAATCGCGAGCAGGCTCACTCCTACAGGGGACGGTGGCGGCTGATGATCGCTCTCCGACATTGCTCCGACGTACATCTGTATTTTTCCTAGAAGAACCGCGCGCCCCGGTGCGCAGGTTCTCACTGCGTGAGATTGCGTTATGGATGGTATTTTCCTGCAGCAACTGGTCAATGGCCTGACCCTCGGGTCGGTCTATGGCCTGATCGCCATCGGCTACACAATGGTCTACGGCATCATCGGCATGATCAACTTCGCCCACGGCGAGGTTTACATGATTTCCGCTTACCTGGCGGCAATCAGTCTGGCTCTGCTGGCGTACTTCGGTATCGAATCCTTCCCGCTGCTGATGCTCGGCACGTTGATCTTCACCATCGTCGTCACGGCGGTGTATGGCTGGGTCATCGAGCGAGTCGCCTACAAACCCCTGCGCAACTCCACCCGGCTGGCGCCGCTGATCAGCGCCATCGGTATCTCGCTGATCCTGCAGAACTACGCACAGATCGCCCAGGGCGCCAAACAACAGGGCGTGCCTACGCTGCTGACCGGTGCCTGGCGTGTTGAAGTCGGAACCGGCTTCGTGCAACTGACCTACACCAAAGTCTTCATCCTGATCGCCGCGTTCGTCGGCATGGGACTACTGACCTACATCATCAAATACACCAAGCTCGGCCGCATGTGCCGCGCGACCCAGCAAGACCGCAAGATGGCCTCGATCCTGGGGATAAACACCGATCGGGTAATTTCCTACGTGTTCATCATCGGTGCAGCCATGGCGGCACTGGCGGGTGTGCTGATCACCATGAACTACGGCACGTTCGACTTCTATGCCGGCTTCATCATCGGCATCAAGGCGTTCACCGCGGCGGTACTCGGTGGTATCGGTTCACTGCCCGGCGCGATGCTCGGCGGGATCATCCTCGGCATCTCCGAGTCGCTGTTCTCCGGTCTGGTCAACTCCGACTACAAAGACGTGTTCAGCTTCTCGCTGCTCGTCCTCGTACTGGTCTTCCGGCCGCAGGGCCTGTTGGGCCGTCCTCTTGTGTCGAAGGTGTAAGCGATGTCTGCAACCACTGAAAAATCCATCGATATCAAAAAAAGCCTGGTCGAGGCGATTCTGGCTGGCCTGATTGCGCTGATCGTGTTCGGGCCGATTGTCGGTGTCGTACTTGACGGTTACAGCTTCAGCCTCGAACCGACCCGCGTGGCCTGGATCATTGCCATCGTCATGGCTGGTCGGTTCGCCCTCAGCCTGTTCCTGCAAACGCCCAAGGGCCTGAAGATCCTCGACGGATTCGAGAGCAGCGGTTCCGGCGTTCACGTGCTGCCGGCGGATTACAAATCGCGGCTGCGCTGGATCATCCCGCTGATCATTGTGCTGGCGATCATCGTGCCGTTTGTTTCCAACTCCTACCTGCTCGGCGTGGTCATCCTCGGTTTGATTTACGTGCTGCTGGGGCTGGGGCTGAACATTGTGGTCGGTCTGGCCGGCCTGCTCGATCTGGGGTACGTGGCGTTTTACGCCATCGGCGCCTACGGTCTGGCGCTGGGTTACCAGTATCTGGGTCTGGGATTCTGGACGGTGCTGCCATTGGCAGCGATCACGGCGGGCCTGGCCGGTTGCATTCTGGGTTTCCCGGTGTTGCGCCTGCACGGTGACTATCTGGCAATCGTGACCCTGGGCTTCGGTGAAATCATTCGTCTGGTGCTCAACAACTGGCTGTCGCTGACGGGCGGACCGAACGGCATGCCGGCGCCACTGCCGACCTTTTTCGGTCTGGAGTTCGGCAAGCGCGCCAAGGATGGCGGGGTGCCGTTTCACGAGTTCTTCGGCATCGCCTACAACCCCGACGTGAAGTACTACTTTATTTACGCGGTGTTGTTCCTGGTGGTGCTGGCGGTGCTGTACGTCAAGCATCGCCTGGTGAAAATGCCGGTCGGCCGGGCTTGGGAAGCCCTGCGTGAAGACGAGATCGCCTGTCGCTCGATGGGCCTCAACCACGTTCTGGTCAAACTCTCGGCGTTTACCATCGGTGCGTCGACGGCGGGTCTGGCCGGGGTGTTTTTCGCAACCTATCAAGGCTTCGTCAACCCGACCTCGTTTACCTTCTTCGAATCGGCGCTGATCCTCGCCATCGTCGTGCTCGGCGGCATGGGCTCGACCATCGGCGTGGTCATCGCTGCATTCGTGCTCACCGTCGCTCCGGAACTGCTGCGCGGCTTCGCTGAATACCGCGTGCTGCTGTTCGGCATCCTGATGGTGTTGATGATGATCTGGCGACCGCGCGGGCTGATCCGCATCAGCCGTTCCGGGGTCAAACCACGCAAAGGTGCCATTCACTACGAGAGGACTGCGCCATGAGTGAAGTCGTACTCTCTGTTGAAAAACTGATGATGCATTTCGGTGGCATCAAGGCCTTGAGCGATGTCAGCCTGAAGGTCAAACGCAACTCGATCTTCGCCCTGATCGGCCCCAACGGCGCCGGCAAGACCACGGTGTTCAACTGCCTGACCGGGTTCTACAAGGCCTCGGGCGGCAAGATCGAACTCAACGTGCGCGGGCAGCAGACTAACGTCATCCAGTTGCTGGGCGAGTCGTTCAAACCGACCGACTTCGTCTCGCCGAAATCTTTCCTCAGCCGGCTGTATTACAAAATGTTCGGCGGCACCCATCTGGTCAACCGCGCCGGTCTGGCTCGCACGTTCCAGAACATTCGCCTGTTCAAGGAAATGTCGGTGCTGGAAAATCTGCTGGTGGCGCAGCACATGTGGGTCAACCGCAATATGCTCGCAGGCATCCTCAACACCAAGGGCTACCGCAAGGCCGAAAGCGACGCGCTGGATTGCGCGTTCTACTGGCTGGAAGTGGTCGACCTGGTGGACTGTGCCAACCGTCTGGCCGGTGAGCTGTCCTACGGTCAGCAACGCCGCCTGGAAATCGCCCGGGCCATGTGCACACGGCCGCAGATCATCTGCCTCGACGAACCGGCCGCCGGCCTCAACCCCCAGGAAACCGAAGCGCTGAGCGCGATGATCCGGCTGCTGCGCGACGAGCACGATCTGACCGTGGTGCTGATTGAACACGACATGGGCATGGTCATGAGCATTTCCGATCACATCGTGGTTCTCGACCACGGTATCGTCATCGCCGAGGGCGGGCCGGAAGCGATCCGCAACGACCCGAAAGTGATTGCGGCCTATCTGGGCGCCGACGAAGAGGAACTGGTATGAGCCAAGCGATCCTCGAACTGAAAAACCTCGATGTGTTCTACGGCCCGATCCAGGCGCTCAAAGGCGTTTCGCTGCAGATCAACGAAGGCGAAACCGTCAGCCTGATCGGCTCCAACGGCGCGGGTAAATCGACGTTGTTGATGTCGATCTTCGGCCAGCCACGGGCGGCGGGCGGGCAGATCCTTTATCAAGGCGTCGACATTACCCACAAGTCCTCGCACTACATCGCCTCCAACGGCATCGCGCAATCGCCGGAAGGACGGCGGGTGTTCCCTGACATGACCGTCGAGGAAAACCTGTTGATGGGCACCATCCCGATTGGCGACAAGTACGCCAAAGAGGACATGCAGCGCATGTTCGAGCTGTTTCCACGGCTCGAAGAACGGCGTACGCAACGGGCGATGACCATGTCCGGTGGCGAGCAGCAAATGCTCGCCATCGCCCGTGCGTTGATGAGCCGGCCGAAGCTGTTGCTGCTCGATGAGCCGAGCCTGGGGCTGGCACCGATCGTGGTGAAGCAGATCTTTGCGACACTGCGCGAGCTGGCGAAAACCGGCATGACGATCTTTCTGGTCGAGCAGAACGCCAACCATGCGCTGAAGTTGTCGGATCGGGCGTACGTGATGGTCAACGGCGAGATTCGTCTGAGCGGCACCGGCCAGGAACTGTTGGTGAACGAGGAAGTGCGTAACGCCTATCTGGGCGGGCACTGAGTTTTTCCGCGGTTATACACAGCCCTGGCGACGAAAGTCCCGGGGCTTTTTTATCTCCAAGCTCGCCACAACCCCCTGTAGGAGTGAGCCTGCTCGCGATAGCGGTGGGTCAGTCACTTCACATGTTGGCCAATTTACCGCTATCGCGAGCAGGCTCACTCCTACAAGGGAATTGCGCGAGTTCAGAATTGTGGAAAACAAATTCCCCAACCTGCCAAAGCGCGACATATAGACGCTGCAAACGGCTGTTTTTCCACAGTTTTGACTTTTCCCCGTTTGCTGTGGAGCTGGCTGTGAATAACGTGGGTGTATGTGGTCGCAGGCCTTATGGGGCGAGGCTTTCAGAGTTGTGGTTGTTTTTTGATCAGGCGTTTTCAGACAAGCGTAAGGCGCCATTGTCAACCTTTTTATAGGCCGGCTGACCGGCCCGCTCCCGCGTAGTCGAGCCTGTGGATAAGTCTGTGATTAAACTCTGGAAAGACTGCGCTGAGCGCCGTAATTGCTGGCCTCGCGCGATCACGATGTTGAGCCATCGGTCGTGCAAAATGCCATGTCCCGCACATCCATTGCCTCAGGGTCAAGCAAAATACTTTCCATTTCGCCCGCAAAGCCTTGTGGGGCGCGGCTTGGCGCCGTTGCACTTGCCCCCGGAAACTGTGGAGCAGACTGTGGATAACATGCGTGCACATGGCTACAGGCCACGGTCGCTATGGCGTTAGCGCGGTTGGTCGTTTTTTGTACAGATTGTAGGTGTTGCCCGTGAATGCGCGGGCGGGCATGCTGCCTGCTGATTTTCTATTCCAAGGGCCGCCGCGGTGGCCGAAGCAAGGAGAACACGATGTCCAACACCCTGTTTATTACCGGTGCGACCTCCGGTTTTGGTGAAGCCTGTGCCCGTCGTTTTGCCGAGGCCGGCTGGAAACTGGTGCTGACCGGTCGTCGTGAGGAACGCCTCAATGCCCTGTGTGCCGAACTGTCGAAACAGACTGAAGTGCACGGTCTGGTTCTCGACGTACGTGATCGCAAGGCGATGGAGGAGGCGATTGCCAACCTGCCGCCATCGTTCGCCAAAATGCGCGGCCTGATCAACAACGCCGGCCTGGCGCTGGGCGTGGACCCGGCGCCGAAGTGCGATCTGGACGATTGGGACACCATGGTCGATACCAACGTCAAAGGTCTGATGTACGCCACCCGCCTGCTGCTGCCGCGCCTGATCGCTCACGGGCGTGGCGCCGGTATCGTCAACCTCGGCTCCATCGCCGGCAACTATCCGTATCCGGGCAGCCACGTGTATGGCGCGACCAAAGCGTTCGTCAAACAGTTCTCGCTGAACCTGCGTTGCGACCTGCAAGGCACCGGCGTGCGGGTCAGCAACATCGAGCCCGGCCTGTGCGAAAGCGAGTTCTCGCTGGTACGGTTTGCCGGTGACCAGGAGCGCTATAACGCGACCTATGCCGGTGCCGAGCCGATCCAGCCGCAGGACATCGCCGAGACGATTTTCTGGGTGATGAACACCCCGGCGCACATCAACATCAACAGCCTGGAGCTGATGCCGGTGAGCCAGACCTGGGCCGGGTTTGCCATCGAACGTAACAAGACCTGATACCTGATCCTGTGGCGAGGGAGCAAGCTCCCTCGCCACATAATCGGGCGAAAACCGCTGATAAGGTAAACTCCCCTCGCAACAACCCCACCGCACCCTGCGGTGTTTCAGGTTTTTCGAGGAGTCAAAGTGAGTAACCGAGGTGAGCAGACACTGCTCAAACAATCGACCATTCTGATGTTTGCCGTGGCGATCGCCGGGATCGTCACCGGTTTTGTTTCAGGTTCGCAATCCATCCTGTTCGATGGTTTTTTTTCGCTGATCGCAACCTTCATCAAAGTCCTGATGCTGATCACCGCCAGGTTGATCGCCAAACAAAGCAATCAGCGCTTCCAGTTCGGTTTCTGGCACCTGGAGCCGATGGTGCTGCTGATCGAAGGCAGTTTCCTGCTGTTGATCGCCATCTACGCGTTTCTCAACGGCGTGTTCGGCATCATCAACGGAGGGCGTGAGATCGAGTTGGGTCTGGTGATCGTTTATGCCGCGGTGTTTACCGTGGTCGAGTTCGCCTATTTCTTCTACGTGCGCCACCGTAATCGCCAACTCAAATCCAGCCTGATCCAGTTCGACAACATCAGTTGGCTGGTCGACGCGATGCTTTCGGTGGGGTTGTTGATCAGTTTCCTTGCGGCGCTGTTGCTCAAGTCCCAGGGCTACGGCGAGTGGGCGGTGTATGTCGACCCGCTGATACTGATCGTACTGGCGCTGACCATGTTGCCACCGGCGTTCAAGATCCTCGGCCCGGCGTTACGCGATGTGCTGGGGATTGCCCCGGACGTCCTCGATGATCAGGTGCGTCAGGTCATGGACGCAGCGAAGGTCACGCATGGTTTCGACGATTATGTGTCCTACGTGCAAAAGCACGGTCGGGCGCGGTTCATCGAAATTCATGTGGTGTTGGCGGCGGATTATCCGCTGCGCAATGTCACGCAGCTGGACGCGTTGCGCGAGCAGATTTCGGCGCAGTTGGGCAAGCCGGATGCGGCGCGGTGGCTGACCATCAGCTTCACAGGCGACAAGAAGTGGATTGCCTGATCTGACCCGGATTTCGGCTGAGAACACAGTTGTGGCGAGGGGATTTATCCCCGCTGGGCTGCGCGCCCCAGCGTGGATAAATCCCCTCGCCACAGTAAATCCCCTTTGCCATCAGGTCAGCGCAGATATTCAGCCAGTCCGCTATAGCAAGTCGCCAAGTGATATGGCGTGGTCGAAGGCATGTCCTTGCGACTGACCTCACCGTTCTCATCCCGGCATTCATGCCACCCGCCAGCATGCAGAAACCGCTGCCGCAACGCCTGCAACTGGCGCAACACCACCGCTTCGCTGCCAGCGCGCAACGTCAGCGCGCGCAGGTATTCGGCTTGGGCCCAGATCCGCTGCGTCGAGTCCCTCGGCCGTCCATTGCTTTGCAGATCGAGCATCGCCCGCACCGCGCCGCACGATTGCAGCACGCCATACTGCTCGGTAAAGGCAAACGCTCGATCCAGCGCGCCATGCAGTTTCGAGCCACGCAACAGCGCCGACGATTGCAGCAGGAAATACCACTCGAACTGATGCCCCGGCTCGTACCAGTTATCCACAGCGCCCAGCGGCTTCTCCATCAGCACGCCATATTGCGGATCGACGAAATGCTTGTGCATGGCTGTGCATAACTCAAGCAGCGCCTTTTGCGTCTGCGGGTCTTCACGCACGGCGAGGGTCGCCAGAAAGGCTTCGGCCAGGTGCATCAACGGGTTTTGCAGCGGGCCGGTCTGCAGGGTGATCCAGTCGCGCTCAAGGCATGCTTCGTACAGGCCATCGCCGGTAGCGAAGCGTCGACCGATGATTTCAAGGGCGGCGTTCAACGTCGACTCGACCAGCGGATCGCCGGACTTCTGCCAGAAATGCGCGCAGGCAAACAGGATGAAAGCGTGGGTATAGAGATCTTTGCGCACGTCCAACGGTTTGCCTTGGGCATCGATGCTGTAGAACCAGCCACCGTGCTCGGCATCGTGGAAGTGCCGTTGCAAGGACCGAAACAACGCCGCCGCACGGACGTCAGCGTTATCCACAACCCCGATCAGACTGGAAAACAGATACAACTGCCGCGCACAGGCCATCGCCCGGTAGCGTTGCGCTGGCAATGGTTGGTGCGTGGCGTCCAGTGCCTCGTACGGTAGCGCCATGTCGGCGTTCCAGCCCGGGCCTTGCCACAGCGGCACGATCACGTTGAGGAAGTGCTGTTGCACATCGCCGAACAGGGCGGTCAATTCGGGCTGGGTGGTGGAGCGGCAAGCGTGGGGCATGGGCGGGCGTCGTCACGGGCTGGGGCGATTGCGCGACATGGTAGCAGAGCGGCAGCCTGATGAGACGCGGTGTCTGTCAGACCGCCTTCGCGAGCAGGCTCGCTCCCACAGGTTTTGTATACGCCACAAATCCACTGTGGGAGCGAGCCTGCTCGCGAAGAGGCCAGTGCAGGCGCTAAAAAATTATCCTGCCAACAACCAGACGCCGGTCGCCGCCGAAGCTGCACCCGCCAACCGCACCAGCGGTGCAGCGGCCACGGGCAGAACACGCACCACGCCATAACCGACCGCATGCAACACCGCCGTCGCCACAACAAACCCGGCCGCATACGCCCACGGATTGCTCATCTGCGGCAACTCCAGCCCGTGCGCCACGCCATGGAACAGCGCAAACAGCGCTGTCGCCGCCACCGCCATCACCAGCGGCGGACGCACCGCCAGTGCCACGGCCAGGCCCAGCGCCAATACCGAAGCGGCAATCCCGCTCTCCAGCGCCGGCAACTCAAGCCCTTCAAAACCGAGCAGGCCGCCCAGCAGCATGGTGCCGACAAAAGTGCACGGCAGCGCCCAGCGCGCCGCGCCTTGTTGCTGCGCCGCCCATAAACCGACGGCCAGCATCGCCAGCAAATGGTCGAGACCGCCAATCGGGTGGCTGATGCCGGCGATCAAACCGCTGTCGCCATGCCCCGGATGAGCAAAGGCCAGCGCCGGTGTCAGCAGCAGCGCCGCAGCGCCAAGAAGGTGTTTAAGTGTCATGGCTAAGCTTCCTTGTTGATAACTGAAATCAGGCCGCAGTCAGCAGACCCTGGCGTTCGATGAAGGCAATGATCTCGTCCAGGCCCTGACCGGTTTTCTGGTTGCTGAACACGAACGGCTTGCCGTTGCGCATGCGTTTGGTGTCGCTGTCCATCATTTCCAGCGAGGCGCCCACCAGTGGCGCGAGGTCGATCTTGTTGATCACCAGCAAGTCGGATTTGCAGATGCCCGGCCCGCCCTTGCGCGGCAGCTTGTCGCCGGCGGAAACGTCGATCACGTAAATGGTCAGGTCGGACAACTCCGGGCTGAAGGTCGCCGAGAGATTGTCACCGCCCGACTCCACCAGAATCAGATCCAGCCCCGGAAAACGTCGGTTCAGTTGATCGACCGCTTCGAGGTTGATCGAGGCGTCTTCGCGGATCGCCGTGTGCGGGCAGCCGCCGGTTTCCACGCCGATGATGCGCTCGGGCGCCAGGGCTTCGTTGCGCACTAGAAAGTCGGCATCCTCGCGGGTGTAGATGTCGTTGGTGACCACGGCAAGGTTGTAGCGCTCGCGCAGTGCCAGGCACAAAGCCAGGGTTAATGCGGTCTTGCCGGAACCGACCGGGCCGCCGATGCCGACGCGCAGAGGTTGGGTGTGCATTTTATTCTCCAAAATAAAGGGCCTAAGAGCGGAAGAGCCGGCTGTATTGGCGTTCATGGGCCATGCACGCCAGTGACAGGCCGAAAGCGGCGCTGCCGATGTGTTCGGAATTGATTCGGGTGGCGCCCTGCTGCGCCTGTTGCAGCAGCGGCAGCAGTTCGCTGGTCAGGCGCTGAGCGGCTTGCTGGCCCAGTGGCAGGGTTTTCATCAGCACGGCGAGCTGGTTTTCCAGCCAGCTCCACAGCCATGCGGCGAGAGCGTCCTGTGGGCTGATACCCCAGGCGCGCGCGGCCAAGGCCCAGCACAGGGCCAGATGCGGTTCGATGATCTGTTCGAGAAAGTCGCGAGCGGGCGCGTCGAGTTCCGGTAGACCGTTGAGTAACTGCTGCAACGAATAGCCCATCTGGCGGCTCTCCAGATGCAATTCGCGGGTTTCGCGGCTGGCACGGTGGCTCTCGCAGAGTTGCCGCAGTTCGGCCCAGTCTTCGTCCGCCGCCGCCTGACAATGCGCCAGCAATAACGGTGCTTCGAAGCGCGCGAGATTCAGCAGCAGTTGGTCGCTGATCCAGCGTCGCGCGCTGTCCGGGTTGTTCACCCGGCCGTTATCCACCGCCATTTCCAGACCTTGGGAATAGCTGTAGCCGCCAATCGGCAGCTGTGGACTGGCCAGACGCAGCAGCGCCCAGGCCGGATTCACAGGCGCACGCCGAACTGGTGGAGTTTCGGCGCGTAATTGAAATCTTCGTCGCCGTGGCGTGAATGATGATGGCCGCCCCCATAGGCGCCGTGTTCCGGCTGGAAGGGCGCCTCGATGGCTTCGGCCTGTGCGCCGAGCTGTTCAAGCATTGCCTTGAGTACGTAATCGTCGAGCAGCCGCAGCCAGCCGTCACCGACTTGCAGGGCAACGTGACGGTTGCCCAGGTGGTACGCCGCGCGAGTCAGTTCAAACGCGTTGACGCAGGTCACGTGCAACAGTTGTTCAGGGCGCGCGCAGACGCGGACGATGCGGCCGTCCTCGGCCTGCAGGCACTCGCCGTCATACAGCGGCGGCTGACCGCGCTCCAAAAACAACCCGACGTCTTCGCCCTCGGCACTGAAACAGCGCAAACGGCTTTTGCTGCGCGCGTCGAAGGTCAGGTGCAATTCGGCGGCCCAGACGGGTTGAGGGTCGATTCTGCGGTGAATCACCAGCATCGGGAAGCTTCCGGCAATGGACAATGCTCAGGCTAGAGCAAGGGCCGCGCCAATCCGACGGGACGTAGGAAATGGCTGTCGGCGTGCGCTTGATCTTTCAACAGGCGGGAGAATTCTGGAAGGTTTTGGTGCGTGAAGAATATGTCATGCACCAAATAGAGGCCGTGACGCTGCACACTTGTAGGAGTGAGCCTGCTCGCGATAGCGGTCGGTC
>NZ_JABWQS010000023.1:0-95972 GCF_014268545.1 Pseudomonas sp. SWRI81 | reverse complement strand
GAAAAATGCCCGTATCTTGCGATACGGGCATTTTCTTTAACCGGCCAGCAGAATGCTAGGTTTTCACACAGTCTGATGTCGGGAGCCTCTTCGTTCAGCGCATCGACTTACATGTTCGGGTAAGTCGGTCCACCAGCACCTTCCGGCGTGACCCAGGTGATGTTCTGCGCAGGGTCCTTGATGTCACAGGTCTTGCAGTGCACGCAGTTCTGGGCGTTGATCTGGAAGCGCTTTTCGCCGTCTTCCTTGGTGATCACTTCGTATACGCCGGCCGGGCAGTAGCGCTGCGCTGGTTCGTCGTACAGCGGCAGGTTTTTGCTGATCGGAATGCTCGGATCGGTCAGCTTCAGGTGGCAGGGCTGCTCTTCTTCGTGGTTGGTGCCGGAGATGAACACCGAACTCAGTTTGTCGAAGCTCAGCTTGCCGTCGGGTTTCGGGTAATCGATCTTCTTGCAGTCGGCCGCCAGCTTGAGGTAGGCGTAGTCCGGCTTGGTGTCGCGCAGGGTGAACGGCAGCTTGCCGCCGAAGATGTTCTGGTCGAGCCAGTTGAAACCGCCGCCGATGATCGCGCCGTATTTGTGGATCGCCGCGCCGAAGTTGCGGCTGGCAAACAGTTCTTCGTGCAGCCAGCTGTTCTTGAATGCGTCGACATAAGTGGTCAATTCGACTGTGCAGTCTTGCTCGGCGAACAGCGCATCAGCGACCGATTCAGCGGCGAGCATGCCGGACTTCATTGCGGTGTGGCTGCCTTTGATCTTGGCGAAGTTCAGCGTGCCGAGGTCGCAACCGATCAGCGCGCCGCCCTTGAAGACCATTTTCGGCAGCGAGTTCAGGCCGCCCTTGGCAATGGCGCGGGCACCGTAGCTGATGCGCTTGCCGCCTTCCAGATACTGCGCGAGTACCGGGTGATGCTTGAGGCGCTGGAATTCGTCGAACGGCGACAGGTAGGTGTTGCTGTAGGACAGGTCAACGATCAGGCCGACGACCACCTGGTTGTTTTCCAGGTGGTAGAGGAACGAGCCGCCGGTGTTCTCGGTGCCCATGATGTCCAGCGGCCAGCCGGCGGTATGCACCACCAGGCCTGGCTGGTGTTTTGCCGGGTCGATTTCCCAGATTTCCTTCAGGCCTATACCGTAGTGTTGAACGTCGGCATCGCTGTCGAGGTTGTAGCGCTTGATCAGTTGCTTGCCGATGTGGCCACGGCAGCCTTCAGCGAACAGCGTGTACTTGCCGCGTAGTTCCATGCCCGGGGTGTACAGGCCTTCTTTCGGGTTGCCCTCGCGGTCGACGCCCAGATCACCGGTAATGATTCCGCGCACTACGCCGTTTTCGTCGATCAGCGCTTCCTGGGCGGCGAAGCCGGGATAGATTTCCACACCGAGGTTCTCGGCCTGCTGGGCCAGCCAGCGGCACAGGTTGCCCAGCGAAATAATGTAGTTGCCTTCGTTGTGCATGGTCTTGGGCACAAAGAAGTCTGGAATTTTCTGCGCGCTTTCGGCGTTTTTCAGCACGAAAATGTCATCGCGAACGACCGGCGTGTTCAGCGGCGCGCCAAGTTCTTTCCAGTCCGGGAACAGTTCGTTCAGGGCGCGCGGTTCAAACACCGCACCGGAGAGGATGTGTGCGCCGACTTCGGAGCCTTTTTCGACCACGCAGACGCTGATTTCCTTACCGGCGTCAGCGGCCTTCTGCTTCAAGCGGCAGGCGGCGGACAGACCAGCGGGGCCGGCACCGACGATGACGACGTCGAATTCCATGTATTCGCGTTCCACAGGCTATCTCCTACTCAAGGCTCAACAGTTTTTTTCTAATTTGGAGGTTTGATGTCGCATCCGTATTGCCTTTACGTTAACGTCAAAGGGAATATTGGCGAATCCACCTTTCTCTCTAGGCGGCGCATTATATCTACACCACTCTCAGCGTCCAATACAAACGTTTGTTTGAATCGGCTCCAGCCCAGAGAAATCAAAGAAGCGCGGCTTATGAATGGTCATTTTGCTGTATTGACCGGAATAGGTGTTCCGGTCAAGATACGGGCGGTTTTGCGCTAGTCGTAAGCAGACTGGCGGTTTCAAGAGCACCTCTAAAGGCAGGGCGCAGGCAGCGTCAGGTGATGCGCAGCGCAGCTTGGGCGCGCAGTTTACACCGCGTGAAGATCGATGACTGCTCAGTCACCCCTGACGAACGGTTATCAGCCTTTGTAACGTGCAATCACCCGGCAGACCCGTCGGCGTTTTTAGAGGTGCCCTTTTAGCCTGATGAGCATCAACCGCCAGGTTCGCCTAGGCGACTTTCTTTTCACCGGAGAGTAACGAGGAATCCATGAAGGTTCTTGTAGCTGTCAAACGCGTTGTGGATTACAACGTCAAGGTTCGCGTCAAGGCGGACAATTCCGGCGTAGACCTCGCCAACGTCAAGATGTCGATGAACCCGTTCTGCGAAATCGCAGTGGAAGAAGCCGTACGCCTGAAAGAAAAAGGTGTTGCGACTGAAATCGTCGTCGTCTCCATCGGCCCGTCCACCGCTCAGGAACAGCTGCGTACTGCACTGGCTCTGGGTGCCGACCGCGCCATCCTCGTCGAATCCGCTGAAGACCTGACCTCGCTCGCCGTGGCCAAGCTGCTCAAGGCTGTGGTCGACAAGGAACAGCCTCAACTGGTGATCCTCGGCAAACAGGCCATCGACAGCGACAACAACCAGACCGGCCAGATGCTTGCTGCACTGAGCGGCTACGGTCAGGGCACGTTCGCCTCGAAAGTCGAAGTCTCCGGCGACAGCGTTGCCGTGACCCGCGAAATCGACGGCGGCGCGCAGACCGTTTCGCTGAAACTGCCGGCCATCGTCACCACCGACCTGCGTTTGAACGAGCCGCGCTACGCGTCCCTGCCAAACATCATGAAAGCCAAGAAGAAGCCTCTCGAAGTGCTGACTCCGGACGCTTTGGGCGTTTCCACCACCTCCACCAACAAGACCCTCAAAGTCGAAGCGCCGGCTGCACGCAGCGCGGGCATCAAGGTCAAGTCGGTGGCTGAACTGGTCGAGAAACTGAAAAACGAAGCGAAGGTAATCTGACATGACTATCTTGGTAATCGCTGAACACGACAACAAAGTGCTGGCCCCGGCCACGCTGAACACCGTGGCTGCCGCGGCCAAAATCGGCGGCGACATCCACGTTCTGGTAGCCGGTCAGGGCGCAGGCCCAGTGGCTGACGCCGCGGCGAAAATCGCTGGCGTGAGCAAAGTTCTCAACGCTGACAACGCCGCTTACGCGCATCAGCTGCCGGAAAACGTAGCGCCGCTGGTTGCAGAGCTGGGCGCTGGGTACAGCCACATCCTGGCCGCCGCCACCTCCAACGGTAAAAACATCCTGCCGCGCGTTGCTGCTGCGCTGGACGTTGACCAGATCTCCGAGATCATCTCGGTCGAAAGCGCTGACACCTTCAAGCGCCCGATCTATGCCGGTAACGCCATCGCTACCGTGCAATCGACCGCTGCGATCAAAGTCATCACCGTGCGTGCCACCGGTTTCGACCCGGTTGCCGCTGAAGGTGGTTCGGCGGCCGTTGAAGCCGTGGGTGCTGCGCACGACGCCGGTACTTCGAGCTTCGTCAGCGAAGAGCTGGCCAAGTCCGACCGTCCGGAACTGACCGCTGCCAAGATCGTCGTTTCCGGCGGTCGCGGCATGCAGAACGGTGACAACTTCAAACACCTGTACGCGCTGGCCGACAAGCTCGGCGCTGCTGTGGGCGCCTCGCGCGCTGCGGTCGACGCAGGTTTTGTACCGAACGACATGCAGGTTGGCCAGACCGGCAAGATCGTTGCGCCTCAGCTGTACATCGCCGTCGGTATCTCCGGCGCGATCCAGCACCTGGCCGGCATGAAAGACTCCAAAGTGATCGTGGCGATCAACAAGGACGAAGAAGCGCCGATCTTCCAGGTGGCCGATTACGGCCTGGTGGCGGATCTGTTCGAAGCAATCCCTGAGCTGGAGAAGCTGGTCTAATCCGGCGGCTTCACTTATAAAGAGCCCGGCCTGATGGTCGGGCTTTTTTTTGTTTCGGATTTGACTGGGAGCGTTTCGCCATGGATCTGCGTCGCAGGTTGTTATTGGGATTGATCCTGTTACCGGGCGTGGCCGTGGCCGCCGGCAAGTGCGAGCGCCTCGTCGTCACCGGCAGCCCGGACGCGCCGCCGTACCTGTGGCAGGATCCGCAGAATCCGAAGCTGTTGATCGGTGCCAGCGCCGATCTGTTGCAGCACGTCGCCAAGGACCTCGGTATCAAGGTCGAATTGCTTTATGCCGGCAAACGCGCGCAAGCCCTCGATGAAGTGCGCAGCGGGCGCATGGACCTGCTGGCCGACGCGCCGCTGGTCGTCAACGAGCTGGAAAACCTCGACTACATCCATCCGCCGTTGCTGGAAAATGACTACCTGGTGTGGACGCGCAAAGGCTCGACGTTGCTGTACGGCGAAGCCATGGACTTGCGCGGGCACACCGGCGGTGTGTCGGAAAAGTCTCGAATGACCCAGGCATTCGGCACTTTCGCCGAGCAGAATCTGACCCTTACCCGGACAGCCAACCTCACCCAGGCCTTTCAGAAATTGCTGCTGGGCGAAGTTGAATATGTACTCGCCGGACGTTACTCAGGCATGGCCGCGGCGCAGGCACTGGGCATGACCGAGGACCTGCTGGCCTTCGAACAACCGATCGATCGACCGGGCCTGTTCCTCGCGGTTTCCCATAACTCGGCCTGCAACGATCCGTGGTTGCGCGGACAGCTGGCAAAAAAGATGACAGAATTGCCCGCGTCCGGACTGACGGAAGCCGCGCTGCAACGCAACATCGAGCGCTGGAAGGCGCAGCAGCAACAGCCGCCACAACCTGTCAGTGCCCCAAAACAGTAGGGATTCTTAGTGAGTATTCGACCTCTTTTCGCGGCGGTGGCCGTGCTGGCCCTGGCCGGCTGCGCAACCGATCCGGCACCTAACGAACAAATGCGTTTGACCGAACAGGCCATCGCCCAGGCCAAGGCTGTCGGTGCAACGGCCGACGAAGTCCCGCAAATGCAACTGGCCGAAACCAAGTACAACCGGGCCAAAGGCAACATGGCAGACGAGTCCTATCGCAATGCGCGCATGCGCGCCGAACAGGCCGAACTGGATGCCCGTCTGGCCGAAGCCAAGGTGCTGACGCAAAAAAGCGAAGAACAACTGAACGTGCTCAATACCCGCATCGTCCGCCTGCGCAAGCAACTGCAACTCGGGGAGGCCCAATGAGCCTCAAATCCAGTGTATTCGGCGCCTTGCTCCTCGCCGGTTGCGCGAGCCTCTACGGCTGCGCCGGCCAGCACAGCGAAGCGGCCCTGCAACAGGCCGGTGCCGACTTCCAGAAAGTCAAAGAAGACTCCAACGTGCTGCGCATCGCGCCGAAAGACGTGATCCGTGCCGGAGAATCGCTGGCGCGTGCCGATCGCTTGTCGACCTATTGGGGCAGTGGTTCGGACGTGGTGCATTACGCCTACCTGAGCCAGCGCTACAGCGAAATCGCCCGTGAGCACACCAATCAGGTGCTCAACGAAGAGCGTGCAGCCAAGCTCGAACTGGAACGCCAGCGCCTGCAGCTGGCCCTGCGCGAGTCGAAACTGCTGAGCGTGCAACAGCAGGGCAAGTGGCTCGAAGAACAAATCGTTGCGCTCGCTACCACGCAAACCGATCGTGGTCTGGTAATGACCCTGGGCGACGTGTTGTTCGACACCGGCCAGGCCGAGCTGAAGAACTCCGCCAACCGCGTGGTGCTGAAGATCGTGCAGTTTTTGCAGCTGAATCCGAAACGCGTGGTGCGCATCGAGGGCTACACCGACAGCACGGGCGGCAAACAGGAAAACCTCAAGCTGTCCCGCGACCGCGCACAATCGGTGGCCGATGTGCTGATCGATTTGGGTATCGACGAAAAACGCATCCAGGTCGAAGGTTACGGCGACGAATATCCCGTGGATGCCAACGCGTCCGAACGCGGACGGGCGCAGAATCGGCGCGTGGAGATTGTTTTCTCCGACGAGAAGGGCCAGCTCGGCGCCGCCCGCTGAGGGCGGCGTCATTGGGAAGCCCGGCCTGTGATGCAGAGCCGGGCTTTTTTTCGTCTGTCGACTGGCGCGCAAAACAGTACAGACAGGGGCTGACACCGCACTGTATGGTCGACTAAAGTGGCAACTGTCCCAGTACACTTCCCAACTGTTCCGGTATTGTTTTACACAAGAATAAAATGCCCGTGAAATCGAGTGCTGCGTCATGACCAATCTCTTGCTTTACCAGCGTATTGCTCAGCAACTGGCCGAAGACATCCGCCGCGGTGTCTATCAACCGGGAGAGCGCGTGCCTTCGGTGCGCAAGATGAGTTCGCAGCTCAATGTCAGTCATGCGACGGTGTTGCAGGCGTATGCCAACCTTGAAGATCAGGGGCTGATCCGCGCTCGTCCACAGTCCGGTTACTACGTCCACCAGACGCCCGCACTGACGGCGCCGACCCCGGACATCGCGCGGGTCGAACGGCCAGGACTGGTTACCCGCAGCAGCATCATTCAGCAGGTCCTGGTCGAGTCTCGCCGCGAGGGCGTGTTCCCGTTGGGCGCCGCGGTGCCCAGTGTCGATTATTTGCCGGTCCGTGCGCTGCATCAGCAACTGGCCAAGGTCACACGTTTTCATAGTCCGCGGGCGTTCAGCTATATGTTCAGCCCGGGATTCGAGCCGCTGCGGCGGCAAGTCGCGATTCGCATGCGTGACGCCGGCGTAGTGGTCGACCCCTCGGAAGTGGTGATCACCCACGGCTGCGTCGATGCCCTGCAGATGTCATTGCGCGTACTGACCCGGCCGGGCGATCTGATCGCGGCCGAATCGCCGACCTACTACGGGCTGCTGCAACTGGCTGATCTGCTGGGCCTGAAAGTCATCGAGATTCCCAGCGATCCGGCCACTGGCATGAGCCTTGAAGCGTTGCAACTGGCCGCCAACCAATGGTCGATCAAGGCACTGGTGCTGACCACACGGCTGAGTAATCCGCTGGGCGGCACCATGCCCGAAGAGCGGCAGAAACAACTGCTGCGGCTGGCCTCGGATTTCGATATCCAGATTGTCGAAGACGATATTTACGGTGAATTGATGTTCGAGCAGGGCCGCACCAAGGCCCTCAAGGCCTACGACCGGCTTGATCGAGTGATTTACTGTTCGAGCTTCTCCAAGACGTTGTCGCCCGGCGTGCGCATCGGCTGGATGATCGCCGGCAAGTATCAGCAGGAAATCCAGCGCTTGCAGACATTCAGTACCCATTCGGCCTGCAGCGTGACGCAGATGGCCATCGCCGCCTACCTTGAGAACGGCGGCTATGACCGGCATTTACGGTACATCCGTCAGGAATACCGAAAAAATCTCAGTGCTTTCCAGCTGGCGGTGCAGCAACACTTCCCCGAAGGCACGCAAATGTCCCGGCCCACGGGCGGTTTCATCCTGTGGGTGAGCTTGCCGGGGCGGGTTAACACGCAGGAATTGCATGTCCGCGCGTTGCAGCAGGGCATCAGCATCGCGCCGGGGCTGATCTTCAGTAATACCGAGCAGTTCAACCACTGCATCCGCCTGAACTGCGGGATCCCCTGGAACCGCGAGGCGGAGAGGGCGTTGATGACACTCGGGTTGCTGGCGACCCAACTGTGTCAGGAAACGGCTGGCGGATTCTGAACGAGCGGCAGGTCAGACTTGTCTTGTCGCGCACAACAGGCGAGCATGTGGCCCTCTGCCGTTAGTCTTGTTGGGTCCATGAAAGCGATTGTTCCTGCCGCGTGGGTATTGCTGGGTTTACTGGTGATGGGTCAGGCACCCGGTGTCATGGCGGCTGCTCCCCAGGAAAAGCCGGCAGCGACCCATACGACCAACAAGGCCGTCAAGACCGCGGCACCGGTGAAGAAAGCCCAGTCCAAAAAAGCTACCCCGGCAAAGAAGCGACGCCCGGTAGCTTCCAAGTCGAAATCTGCCAGCGAAGTGGCGAAAACCAAATTGCCGCCGGCAAAACTCGATCTCAGCCTGCCCAAAGACATGGTTGAGGAATTGAAACCCAAGGGCGCAGTGGAATTGCCCAAGCGCGAGGCAATCCTGCCGCAGATGTTTGGCGAAAAAGACAGCGGCTTCCAGCTCAACGGCCGTTTGCTCAGCAACGAAATGCAATTGCAACTGCGTGAAGAACGCCGCGAAGTCGAAGGCGCTGCCCTGGATTTCGAATTCAAACAGTGACTAACAGCCACCTCTGACCCGCAGAACAGACGCTTTGCCTGTGACTGCGCAGTCACTTTCAGTTATCGCGCAAAACCCGGCTCAGGCAATTTGAAACAGCCGTTTTAGCGGTTACTCTGTGCCCCGTCTCCTTTAACACATCGTCCCGTCGCGAGGATTGGTTCGTCATGAAATGCCGTGAAGGCTGTGGCGCTTGCTGCATTGCCCCCTCCATCAGTTCGCCGATCCCCGGCATGCCCGATGGCAAACCTGCCGGTGAACGTTGCGTGCAACTCTCGGTCGATAACCTGTGCAATATTTTCGGTCGCCCGGAACGCCCGCCGGTCTGTTCAGGGTTCGCTGCGGATGTTGAAGTCTGTGGCGCCAGCTCGGAAGAGGCGATCAGGTTGATCGGCTGGTGGGAGCGAATGACCGCGGCGTGATGTGTCAAACGAACGGAACTTCAACAATAAGGAATAAGACTATGGGTTCGCTGCATCGTATCGCCGTGTTGTGTGGATTGACCGCTGTGCTCGCCACCTCGATTGCTCAGGCTGAGGACTGGAAAGTCGCCAAGAACGAAGAGGGCATCAAGGTTTCCCTGAGCGAAGTGCCAGGTTCGGACTACAAGGCCTATCAGGGCGTTGCGCTGATGAAGACCACCGTCGCCAAACTGCGCGCCTTGCAGGAAGATGTCGCAGGTGCATGCGCCTGGATTCACGAGTGCAAGTCCCAGAAGCTGCTCAAGCATGAAGGCGATCAGAGCTGGACCTATTCTCAGTTCAATACGCCATGGCCGGTGACCCCGCGTGACTCGGTGTTGAAGATCACCACCCTTGAAGGCGCTGACGGCAGTCTGACCCGCAACCTTGAAGGCGTGCCGACCTATCTGCCGGAAGAGAAAGGCTTTGTGCGTGTCACCGAAGTCAAAGGCTTCTGGAAATTCGTGCCCAAGGGCGATCAGGTCGAAGTGACCTATCAGGTGCACACCAATCCTGGCGGCAGTGTGCCGGCGATGGTGGCTAACAAGTTCGTTGTCGACGCGCCGTTTAACACGCTCAAAGCGCTGAAAGAACGCGCCGAGAAATAATTGCCGCACCGACTGCAAAACGCCCCGACCGGTTCGGGGCGTTTTGTTTGGTCTTTATATTGTGTTTCCGGATATGCGTTGCACGAAATTTTCACAAAGTGTCCAAGACAATTCGCCCGCACTTTTGCACGTTGTCTCGCCTGTGCTGCTTTAAATGAAAGTGTCAGCGGGCAGGGCAGTAATCAATGGCAATGGTGTGGATGATCGTGCAACATTTGCGCACTGCGCACGCCCCGGGGTCTGGAATGACCAATAGAGGGCATGGCGCCGCTGTATTTTTGCAACTTCAACTTCCAATGGGTCCTAAAACGACATGGCAAACCCGGACGCCCTGAATCAGCAGCGATCTTCTGCTCGCCTGCTGCAACCGACCGTCAAATCGCATCTGGCCTACACGCTGCTTTGTGCGCTGGTCATGATGGTGATGTTTTCCGTGCTGCGCCTCGCGCTGCTGGTCTACAACCGCGAGATGATCCTCGACACTCCGGCTTCGACGTTCCTTGAAGCCTTCGCCAATGGCCTGCGTTTTGACCTGCGCCTGGTGGTCTACCTGTGCATTCCGCTGGTGCTGTCGCTGTTCAGCGCCCGCGCCATGGCGGCACGCGGCTTCTTCCGTCTGTGGCTGACGGTCGCTTCGAGCATCGCGCTGTTCCTCGGCCTGATGGAGATGGACTTCTACCGCGAGTTCCACCAGCGCCTCAACGGCCTGGTGTTCCAGTACGTGAAAGAAGACCCGAAAACCGTGATGAGCATGCTCTGGTACGGTTTCCCGGTGGTGCGCTATCTGCTGGCGTGGGTCATCGGCACGGTCATTCTGACCCTGGCGTTCAAGGGCGCCGACCGCGCCACACGTCCGCGCGGGCCATTCAGCGGCGGCAGCGTCAGCAGCCGTCAGGTGGCGCCGTGGTACACCCGTCTGGCGGTGTTCGTGGTTTGCCTGCTGATCTGCGTGGTTGCCGCGCGTGGCACCCTGCGTCAGGGCCCGCCCATGCGTTGGGGCGACGTCTACACCACCGATTCGAACTTCGCCAACCAGCTCGGCCTCAACGGCACGCTGTCACTGATCGCCGCCGCCAAATCGCGCATGGGCGAGGACCGTGACAACATCTGGAAAGCCACGCTGCCGCAAGAACAGGCGCAGCAAGTGGTGCGCGACATGCTGGTGATGGCCGACGAGAAACTGGTCGATGCCGACATCGCCGCGGTGCGCCGCGACTACACGCCACCGGCCGACAAGACCCTGCCGATCAAGAACGTCGTCGTGATCCTGATGGAAAGCATGGCCGGTCACTCGGTGGGTGCGCTGGGTGCGCCGGGCAATATCACTCCGTATCTGGACAAGCTGTCGAAAGAGGGTCTGCTGTTCGACCGTTTCTTCTCCAACGGCACCCACACCCACCAGGGCATGTTCGCGACCATGGCCTGCTTCCCCAATCTGCCAGGTTTCGAATACCTGATGCAGACCCCGGAAGGCAGCCATAAGCTGTCGGGCCTGCCGCAGTTGCTCAGCGCCCGTGACTACGACGACGTCTATGTCTACAACGGTGACTTCGCCTGGGACAACCAGTCGGGTTTCTTCAGCAACCAGGGCATGACCAACTTCGTTGGCCGTAACGACTTCGTCAACCCGGTGTTCTCCGATCCGACCTGGGGTGTGTCCGACCAGGACATGTTCGATCGTGGCCTGCAGGAGCTCAAGGCGCGGGAGAACGGCAAGCCGTTCTATGCGCTGCTGCAGACCCTGTCCAACCACACGCCATATGCCTTGCCAACGCCATTGCCGGTCGAGCGCGTCACTGACCGTGGCAGCCTCAACGAACACCTGACTGCCATGCGCTACTCCGACTGGGCGCTGGGGCAGTTCTTCGAGAAGGCGCGCAAAGAGAAGTACTTCAACGAAACCCTGTTTGTCATCGTCGGCGATCACGGCTTCGGCAACGAGCGCCAGATCACCGAGATGGACCTGGGCCGCTTCAACGTACCGATGCTGATGATTGCGCCGGGCATCCAGGAAAAATTCGGCACCCGTGACCACACCGTAGGCACGCAGACCGATATCGTGCCGACCATCATGGGTCGTCTCGGTGGCGAAGTGCGTCACCAGTGCTGGGGCCGCGATCTGCTCAACCTGCCGCAAGGCGATACCGGTTTCGGCGTGATCAAACCGTCGGGCAGCGAGCAGACCACCGCCATCGTCACGGCCGATCAGATTCTTGTGCTGCCGCGTGACAAGGACATGGGGCCGAAGATCTGGCAATACCAGCTCGGTGCCAATCCACACGCCGAAGTGGTGCCCAATGCACCGCGTACCGCTGAACTCAAACTCAAGCTGGAGTCGTTCCTGCAAACGGCGACCAAGAGTCTGATGGATAACACCGCCGGTGTGATCCATGGCAAACCGGACTGATGACTCGGTAAAGTCCATGCAATAAAAAAGAGGCCCTTGAAAAGGGCCTCTTTTTTTACCGCTTCAAATCGTCATATCTTGCCGAGTAACAACAGCACCAGCAGCACGACCAACACCACGCCGATAATGCCCGACGGGCCATAACCCCAACTTCTGGAGTGCGGGAAGACCGGCAGACCACCGATCAGCAACAGGATCAGGATGATGATTAGAATTGTGCCCATGGGTGATTTCCTTGTTCAGAGTCTGGAAGAGTCTTGATGCTCAGTGGGCAGCTGGAGAGCAACTAAATTCCAGCCGGCTTACATGTTCCGACGTGTCCCAATGAAAAAAAATTCAATGTTTTTTTAATGTATTTGGATTGCTCGGTTATTTCGTTTTGAGCGAAAAGATCGCAGCCTCGTTGCACGCGACAGCGCCTACAGGGATTCATCGAAAATTAGCGCAGGCGCTGATCTTTTGATCCTGCATTCAGCAATCTGATGGAGCGTGGGCGCGCACGCTTCCTTCGCTACACTCCGCGCATCTTCCCCGGAACAACAAGGCTGTCTGTTATGCAAAATCGCATGATGATCACTGGCGCAGGCTCAGGCCTGGGTCGCGAAATCGCACTGCGCTGGGCGCGCGAAGGCTGGCACCTGGCCTTGTCCGACGTCAGCGAGCCCGGCCTGCAGGAAACCCTGAAAATGGTCCGCGAGGCGGGGGGCGACGGTTTTATCCAGCGCTGCGACGTGCGCGATTACAGCCAGCTCACCGCGTTCGCCCAAGCCTGCGAAGAGAAGCTTGGCGGCATCGACATCATCGTTAATAACGCCGGTGTGGCCTCGGGTGGTTTCTTCAGTGAACTGTCGCTGGAAGACTGGGACTGGCAGATCGCGATCAACCTGATGGGGGTGGTCAAAGGCTGCAAAGCGTTCTTGCCGCTGCTGGAGCAAAGCAAGGGCAAGATCATCAACATCGCGTCCATGGCCGCCTTGATGCAAGGCCCGGCCATGAGTAACTACAACGTGGCCAAGGCCGGCGTGGTGGCGTTGTCGGAAAGTCTGTTGATTGAACTGGCACAGCAGGAAGTGGCCGTGCACGTGGTCTGTCCATCGTTCTTCCAGACCAACTTGCTTGACTCTTTCCGTGGTCCGACCCCGGCCATGAAAGCGCAGGTCGGTAAACTGCTGGAAAGTTCACCAATCAGCGCCGCCGACATTGCCGACTACATTTATCAGCAAGTTGCCGCTGGCGAATTCATGATTCTGCCCCACGAACAAGGGCGCATGGCCTGGGCCATCAAACAGAAAAACCCGCAACTGCTCTACAACGAAATGACCACCATGGCCGATAAAATGCGCGCCAAGGCCAAACAAAACAACGCTTGATCTTGTTCCCAGCACGCCGCGTCGTTAGGGTGACCGCCATGGCCACCCTGTCGAGACGCATCAATGCTCAATTACCTGTGGTTCTTCCTTGCGGCGTTGTTTGAAATCGCCGGTTGTTTCGCTTTTTATCTGTGGTTGCGTCAGGGCAAAAGCGCCTTATGGGTGATTCCCGCAGTGCTCAGTCTGACTGTGTTTGCGCTGTTACTCACCCGCGTCGAAGCCGCTTACGCCGGTCGTGCCTATGCCGCTTATGGCGGGATTTATATCGTCGCCTCGATCGGCTGGCTGGCGGTGGTGGAGCGCGTGCGTCCTTTGGGATCGGACTGGATCGGTATGGCGCTGTGCGTCATCGGCGCCAGTGTGATTCTGTTCGGGCCGCGATTTTCCGCCGCTTGAGGTGTTTGTGGGAAGCGTCTGAAGGCTTGGTTCTGTCTGGTGTGTAGGGCAAAACTGATTTGTCGGCTACGGATTGTGCAGCGCCGCCAAGCCGCGCATCTTCAGGGTTTGTTAATCCTGAAGGACGAATCCCATGCTTGTACTCAGCCGTGTTGTCGGTGAGCTGATTTCAATCGGAGACGACATTACCTTGCGCGTGCTGTCGGTGAACGGTGGCAGTGTGCGCTTTGGTGTCGAGGCACCGCAGGAGGTCAATGTGCACCGCGCGGAAGTTTACCAGCGCATCCAGCGCAAACGCGCCGTCGAAAAGGCCCGCTGAGGGCCTCAGTCGAAAAGATGTTTGGGCACGTCGTGCTTGAGCATCAGTTGACACTGCTCGCTTTCCGGGTCGAAGACGATCAGCGCCTGGCCTTTGGTCAGCGCCTGCCGCACGCGCAATACGCGGGTTTCCAGCGGCGTGTCGTCGCCATTGTCGGTGCCGTCGCGGGTGACGAAATCCTCGATCAGGCGGGTGAGGGTGTCGACTTCAAGAGCGTCGTAGGGAATGAGCATGGGCACCTCGGCTGGATCAATGGCGCGATGCTACGGCGATTGGGTTTTGTCTGCCAGTTTTCTAGCCTGTGCCGGCCCGTTCGCGAGCAGGCTCGCTCCCACATGGAAGTATGGTCTCCTGTGGGAGCGAGCCTGCTCGCGAAAGCGTCAATACGGATCAACTGTCGGAACGCTGCCCCACCAGACTGTCCACCGAAGGCACCCGGGTGTCGCTTTCCATCTGCGTTTCATGTTCGATCTGGTGGCTGAAGCGGTCGAGCGACGCATTGGCTGGCGCCGCATCGCTGGCAAACACCGGCGGGCTGAGAATGTAGGCCCCGAGCAAACGGCTCAGCGCCGCCAGACTGTCGATGTGCGTGCGTTCATAGCCGTGGGTCGCATCGCAGCCGAAGGCGAGCAGGGCGGTGCGGATGTCGTGGCCGGCTGTCACCGCCGAGTGCGCGTCACTGAAGTAGTAGCGGAACAGATCCCGGCGCACCGGCAGTTCATGCTCACCGGCCAGGCGCAGCAGATGCCGGGACAAGTGATAGTCGTAAGGCCCGCCGGAGTCCTGCATCGCCACACTGACGGCATGTTCGCTGGAGTGCTGGCCCGGCGCGACCGGCGCAATGTCGATGCCGACGAACTCACTGACGTCCCACGGCAGCGCCGCCGCGGCGCCACTGCCGGTTTCCTCGGTGATGGTGAACAGCGGATGGCAGTCGATCATCAGTTCCTGCCCGCTGTCGACGATGGCTTTGAGTGCGGCGAGCAGCGCCGCGACCCCCGCCTTGTCATCCAGGTGGCGCGCGCTGATGTGGCCGCTTTCGGTGAATTCCGGCAGCGGGTCGAAGGCGACGACGTCGCCGATGCTGATGCCCAGGGACTCGCAATCGGCCTTGGTTGCGCAATAGGCGTCCAGGCGCAGTTCGACGTGATCCCAACTGATCGGCATCTCATCGACCTGGGTATTGAAGGCGTGTCCAGAGGCCAGCAAGGGCAGGACACTGCCGCGAATCACGCCGTTGTCGGTGAACAGGCTGACGCGACTGCCCTCGGCAAAACGGCTCGACCAGCAGCCGACCGGGGCGAGGGTCAGGCGGCCATTGTCCTTAACCGCGCGCACGGCAGCGCCGATGGTGTCCAGGTGGGCCGAAACGGCGCGGTCAGGACTGCTTTTTTTGCCCTTGAGCGTGGCGCGAATGGTCCCGCGGCGGGTCATTTCGAAAGGAATGCCAAGCTCCTCCAGCCGTTCCGCGACATAGCGCACGATGGTGTCGGTGAACCCGGTAGGGCTGGGAATGGCGAGCATTTCCAGGAGGACTTTTTGCAGGTAATTCAGATCCGGTTCAGGGATGTGTGAGGTCATGGTCATGGAAACTCCTGATGGGTTGAGCACACCGATGGTTTCGATGAGAAGGAATGTGCAATGAATTTGAGGCCTCCATCGCGAGCAGGCTCGCTCCTACAGGGGAATGCATTTCAGATGTAGGAGTGAGCCTGCTCGCGATGGCGATGGTGCATTCAGCGCATCAATTTCAAACAGCCGGCTGACTGTGCGGAAACAGCAGATCGACAAACCGCTCCGCCGTCGGCTGCGGTTCATGGTTGGCCAGGCCGGCGCGTTCGTTGGCTTCGATAAATACGTAGTCGGGCTGATCCGCCGCCGGCACCATCAGGTCGAGACCGACCATCGGGATATCCAGCGCCCGCGCTGCGCGCACCGCAGCATCCACCAGCGTGGGATGCAGAATCGCCGTGACATCCTCCAGCGTGCCACCGGTGTGCAGATTGGCCGTGCGCCGCACGAACAAATGCTCGCCCGCCGGCAGAACGCTGTCGTAGCCATAGCCGGACGCCTGTAGCGTGCGCTCGGTTTCCTGATCCATCGGGATTTTGCTCTCGCCACCCGTGGCGGCCTGGCGGCGCCGGCTCTGCGCCTCGATCAGCGCGCGAATCGAATGCTGGCCGTCGCCGACCACTTGCGCAGGCTTGCGAATCGCCGCCGCAACGACCTCAAAACCAATCACCAGAATGCGCAGGTCGAGCCCCTCGTGAAAGCTCTCCAACAGCACGCGAGCGTCAAATTGCCTGGCGATTTCGATGGCTTGCTGCACCTCTTCAATGCTGCGCAAATCCACCGCCACGCCCTGACCCTGTTCACCGTCGAGAGGTTTGACCACCACCCGCTGATGCTCATCAAGAAACGCCAGGTTGTCGTCGGCATTGCCTGCCAGCTGCTGCGCGGGCAAGTTCAATCCGGCGGCTTTGAGTACTTTATGGGTCAGGCTTTTGTCCTGGCACAGGGTCATGCTGATGGCGCTGGTCAGGTCGCTCAACGATTCGCGGCAACGCACCCGGCGCCCGCCATGGCTGAGGGTGAACAGCCCGGCGTCGGCGTCATCGACCTGCACATCGATGCCGCGCCGATGGGCTTCTTCGACAATGATCCGCGCATACGGGTTGAAGTTGGCTTCCGGCCCCGGGCCGAGAAACAGCGATTGGTTGATGCCATTCTTGCGCTTGATCGCGAAGGTCGGCAGGTTGCGGAACCCCAGTTTCGCGTAGAGGTTTTTCGCCAGGCGATTGTCATGCAGCACCGACAAATCCAGATAGGCCAGGCCGCGACTCATGAAGTGCTCGACCAGATGCCGTACCAACACTTCACCGACGCCGGGACGCGTGCAATGCGGATCGACCGCCAGGCACCACAGGCTGCTGCCGTGTTCCGGGTCGTTGAACGCATTCTGGTGGTTGAGGCCCATGACGCTGCCAATCACTGCGCCGCTGTCTTCATCCTCGGCCAGCCAATACACCGGGCCGCCCTGATGATGCGGGGTGAGTAACTCGGGATCGATCGGCAGCATGCCGCGCGCCTGATACAAACGATTGATGCCTTGCCAGTCCGCCTCGCTCTGCGCGCGGCGAATGCGGAACCCGCGAAACACCCGGGTCGCCTGGCGGTAATCGCTGAACCACAGACGCAAGGTGTCGGACGGATCGAGAAACAATTGCGTCGGTTCCAGGCCCAGAATCTGTTGCGGCGCGGCGACGTACAGCGCGATGTCGCGCTCGCCTGGTTGCTCGTTGAGCAACTCCTGCGCCAGCGAGGCCGGATCAGGAAACGTGTGGCCGATCAGCAGTCGGCCCCAGCCGCAATGCACGGCAATCGGCGCGGTGGCCGGTTCGCTGCCGTCTTCGGCCAGGCGCGCCTGCAAACGTTCATACGAGGGGGACTGACCACGTAGCAGGCGTTGGTTGATGGACGTGGGGTGGGGTTTCATCGATCAGATTCCTTGTTCACTGAGCCACAGGTTCAGGGCCGCCAGTTGCCACAGTTTCGAACCGCGCAACGGGGTCAACTGGCCTTGCGGATCAGTCAAAAGCTTGTCGAGCATGGTCGGGTTGAACAGGCCGCGATCCTGGCTGGGATCAAGCAACAGGTCGCGTACCCAATTGAGCGTGTCGCCCTGCAAGTGCTTGAGGCCCGGTACCGGGAAGTAGCCTTTCTTGCGATCGATCACTTCGCTTGGAATGACTCGACGCGCAGCTTCCTTCAGCACTTGCTTGCCGCCATCGGGCAGCTTGAATTTGCCCGGAACGCGGGCCGACAGTTCGACCAGTCGATAATCCAGAAACGGCGTACGCGCTTCCAGACCCCAGGCCATGGTCATGTTGTCGACGCGTTTGACCGGGTCATCGACCAGCATCACCGTGCTGTCCAGGCGTAAGGCTTTGTCCACCGCGGCATCGGCGCCAGGCTGGGCAAAGTGCTCTTTGACGAAGTCGCCGGCCGCATCGTGGTCGACCAGCCATTTCGGCTGCACGGTCGCCGCGTAGTCGTCGTAGCTGCGATCGAAGAACGCATCGCGATAGGCGACGTAAGGATTCGCCGCGCCGTCGACTTGCGGGTACCAGTGGTAACCGGCGAACAACTCATCCGCGCCTTGGCCGCTCTGTACCACTTTGCAGTGCTTGGCCACTTCCCGGGACAACAGATAGAAAGCGATGCAGTCGTGGCTGACCATCGGCTCGCTCATCGCGCGGAACGCGGCGGGCAGTTGCTCGATGATTTCCTTCTCGTCGATTCGCAACTGATGGTGGCGGGTGCCGTAGTGCCTGGCGATCAGGTCCGAATACTGGAACTCATCGCCGCGTTCGCCACCGGCGTCCTGGAAGCCGATGGAGAAGGTCGACAGGTTCTCAACGCCGACTTCGCGCAGCAGACCGACGAGCATGCTCGAATCGACACCGCCGGACAGCAGCACACCGACGTCGACCGCTGCACGCTGCCGAATCGCCACCGCTTCGCGGGTGCTGTCGAGCACACGATCGACCCAGTCTTCGAGGTTGAGGTTTTTCTCGTCCTCGCGCGGGCCGTAGGGCAGGGTCCACCAGGTTTTCTGTTCGGTGCGGCCATCGGCCTCGACGCGCATCCAGGTGGCTGGCGGCAGTTTTTCGATACCCGCCAGCAGGGTGCGCGGTGCGGGTACCACCGCGTGGAAATTCAGGTAATGGTTGAGCGCTACCGGATCGAGGATCGGGTTGATGTCGCCGCCCTTGAGCAGTGCCGGCAATGCCGAGGCAAACCGCAGGCGTTGCCCGGTCCGCGACAGGTACAACGGCTTGACGCCGAGACGGTCCCGGGCGATGAACAGACGCTGGTTGTCACGCTCCCAAATGGCAAAGGCAAACATACCGTTGAGCTTGGGCAGCAGCGCTTCGCCCCAGGCGTGATAGCCCTTGAGCAACACTTCGGTGTCACCGCCGGAATAGAAGGCGTAACCCAGCGCTTCGAGTTCAGCGCGTAATTCGGGGAAGTTGTAAATCGCCCCGTTGAAGGCCAGTGACAGGCCCAACTGACTGTCGATCATCGGCTGCGCCGAGCCGTCCGACAGGTCCATGATTTTCAGGCGTCGATGGCCCAGGGCAATCGGCCCTTGGGCATGAAAGCCCCACGCGTCAGGGCCGCGAGGCGCCAGGTGATGGGTGATTCGCTCGATGGCTGCAAGGTCTGCAGGTTGTTGATCAAAACGTAACTCGCCAGCTAATCCACACATAAAGTCCTTACCGGTTTTTCCGTTGGGGAGGGGTCAAGCCATACCTCGCGAAAACAGCGGGTACTCAGAAACTGACCCGCCTCGGTAGGTGGAGTTTTAGATCGATAAGTTATAAGCAGGCTTGGCGGACGTGTGCCAGCCGTCACGGGGGGGGGCAACACCGTTTGGCTCAGAGATTTTTCGTCGGGTGGTGGTAGCGGGGTATTTTATTGATGACAAATGCTGTTGGTTTGCGGCCGGGCAGACCCGGTTTTTTGAATTATTAATGGGGCAGTAATCTCGCTAAGGTCAAAGGCCGAAACCCGCAATAAAGGACTATTGCCGATGCCCACTGAGAAGAAACAGGACCTGCCTCAAGGGTCGATGCTCAACACCCTACTGGACGCCACGGGCGACCTCGATACTGCCGAGGCCCTGCAAAAGTGCCTGCCGGCGCCTTTGCTCAAAGCCTCTACCGCGACGCTGGCCGATATCGATCAGACCGCGAGGGATTTGCACGACATTCAGCTCAAAGTCGACAAGGATCTGGCCGGGCTCAAACCGTTACACAGCTTTTGCATCAACGCACTGAACGAAGCGTTGCAGCGCAAATGGCCGGCGAAGTACGACGTCGAGCAGGATTTGCTGAGCATGCCGGGCGATCCGTGCGGCTGTCCGCCGTCGTCTGTCAAGGACGGTATCGAAACCATCAGACACTCCACGCAATCCCTGTTGCAGGGGGCGATGCAGAATTTCAGCGAAGACGAGGAGGGCGCTGATGCGTTTCCCGCTGGCAGTGTGGTGCGCGTCAAAGCGGCGCCTGGCGGGGTGAAAGACTTGACCCCCGCGGCGTTCGCCGCGTTCTGCCGCGAGCTGGATCTCGGCAAACAATACCAGGAGCATTTTCAGCAGGTCTTTGGCCTTCGGGACGAAGATGGCAAGGTCGTGGCAACCAGCTCGATGACCCGCGATATCGCGAGCATGAAGAAGCTGCTGTTGCAGTTCGATACCCATCTGGCTTCGCTCAAGGGCCGCATCACGCCAGCCGGCTTGCGCATGCTGCAGGACTTGATCAAGGCCGAAGGCGTGGTATCGGCGAAGAGCCTGCGCTACGGCGGGCGCACGATGATCATGCAAGGCCTTGAGGTCATGGACGCTTGCGTGTGGGGCGTCGTGGTGTTTTCCGCGCGGTCGGTGGAGCAATACCCGGATGAATGGTGCCTGGTGTATATGGCCGGCGAACCCGATCGGCCGCTTTACGAATACTCCAGTTTCAGCGCCTTCAAGCAATACCTGACTCAGCAGTTGCAGCTCAAACCGTTTCAGGAGTATTTCGCTCAAAGTCTGGACGAAGATGCCAAGGCGGATTTTTTCACAAGCTTTAGCGACACCCAGGAGCTGGGCACCGTCCGGCAGCTGTCGATCACCACACCACTGTTTGAATTCATGGTGCAGAGCCACGTCGGCAAGTTGCAGCTCGACGCCCGCAAACTGGCAGTGCCGACCGCTGATATCGATGAAGATGTTCGGCAAAAGCGCTTGCTCGATTTCCTCCAGATGGGCGTAACCGTGGCATCGGTGGCGGGCTTGTTTGTGCCGGTGCTTGGGCAACTGATGATGGGCGTTGCGGTCGGGCAGTTGCTCGGCGAGGTGTACGAAGGCGTCGAAGACTGGCGTCGCGGCGATCATCAGCAAGCCCTGTCTCACCTGCTCAGCGTGGCCGAGAACATCGCGCTGATGGCTGCGTTTGCTGGCGGGCAAAAAGCGCTGGGGGCATTGGGCAGAAAGCTCGTGCGTTCACACCCGGAATTTTTCGGCCAGTTCACCGCCATCCTCAACCGGGCCGGCAAGCCGCGCCTGTGGAAACCTGATTTGAGCGCCTATGAACATAGCCTTCCGGCAGGGCTGACCGTGGCGGATGGCTCCACGGAGTTTTACCGGATCGGTGACAAGACCCTTGGCCGTGTCGATCATCGCTTCTTTGCCGGCAGCCATGACTCCGAGACGAACGTCTGGCGCCTTGAGCACGCCAGCCGTGCGCAGGCGTATTCCCCTGAACTGACGCGGCACGTCGAAGGCGGCTGGCAGCTTCCCGATGAAAGGACTGAAGAATGGGCCGGCAGCGCCTACCCGCTCAAGCGCATCGATCCGCACTTGAGTGAATTCGTCGATACTGACCTGGACATGATGCGCCGGCTCAGCGACACCTCGTACGAAACCTTGCACCGCGTCTTCAGCGACAACCTGAGCCTGCCGGTGCGATTGCGCGATACCGTGGAACGCGTGCGCATCGGCCGCCAGTTAAGTGAGTTGGCGCGCGAGCTGCAGAGCGGCGAGATTCATTCCCGACAGTCCGTCGAGGAGCAGTTGCATGCCTTGCCGAAACTGCCGGGCTGGCCAACTGACCGCTACATTGAAGTGATGCGTGCCGAAGGTTCAGTCAAAGCGGCCTATCCGCCGACCAGGGTGGCCGACGATCAACTTTGCGTCGAAGTCGACGAAGACCAGTTGGCCCAGGGGCAGTTGCTGCAAACGGTTATCGACGGTCTGTACCCGCACGAAGTCGACACTTTGCTCGGCAGCAAGGTTGCGCAAGGCGCTCAAGAGTCAGCGTTGGCGAAAAAACTCGGTACGGCGCTGGAGGCGGACCATCGCGCGGTGTTCGAGCACATGTACCGGCGTTATGACCAGAGTGAAGCAGCGGATGTGCTGACACTGCGCGCGGTCTATGCCGGCCTCCCGCGGCGCGTTGCGCAAACGCTGATCGACCGCGCGCCCAGTGTTGAGCGGTTGTCCCTGCGCTCGGCCGATCGCGTACCGCTGCGCCTGGGACAGCAGGCCAGCGAGCAGCTCGCCAGGGTACGGCTCGATCGTGCCCTGACGGGATTGCACTGGCCGTGGATCGCCACGGCCGATACCGACAAACTGGCGATTCAATTGCTGTCACGCTTGCGTGGCTGGGAGGCCGGGCTGCGTCTGGTGATGCGGGACAAAACGCTCACCGGACCGGTGCTGGAAGCCATCGGCGCCGAAACAGCGACCGCCGCCGACACCTGTTCGCTAGTGAAGTCCGGCGCAGGCTACGAAGCATTCGGCGGCGACGGCAAATCGCTGGGCAAAGTGGCAGCGGGCCCCGACGCGCTCTATACCGCTGTCCTCAAGGCATTGCCCGCGCGCCAGCGAATCGCCGTCGGATTTGCCGACCCGTCACCCGCCGAGGCTGCACGGTTGCGCAGCCAGTTGCTCGATGCCGCGCTGGCCGAGCGCGAGGCCAGCGCGCAGACATTGGTCAGCGGCAAGTTTACCGAGCGGCTCGTCGAACCCGCGTGCATCCAGGGCGATCAGCCACTTGCGATCAATCATCCCCGAGCCTTGTTGCGCAAAGTGCGCAAGTTGTATCCGCGGCTGAGTGAAATCGAGGCCGGACAATTGCTCGATGAGCTGGGTGATGATCCGCTGAGCCGCGCGACCCGTGTCCGCGCCTTGCGTCAGGATTTGCTCAAACTGCGTGATGCGTTGTTTGCGTGGAGTGAGGATGAAGCCGCCATGCGCGCGCTGGGCGGCGACTGGGGCGAGGTGCGATACGGCCGCAAGACGGTTGCCGAGATGATCGAGGAGGCCTTTCGACGGATTTCTGTGGCTGAAAACGATCAGGGTGAATCTGTCTGTGCGCTCAACCTCGACAAGATGCGCGTCGGCAAACTGCCAACCTTGCCGCCGGGGGTGAGCTTCGATCACATCGAGCGATTGTCGCTGCGGGAAATGGAGCAGGGCGATGACGTGGTGTACTTCCTCAAAGCGTTCAAGCAGCTCGAGTCACTGGAACTGGACCACAACAAAATCACGCGCCTGCCGGAAGTCCTGTCGCATATGCCCAGGCTCGGTCGCTTGAGTCTGGCCAACAATCAACTGCGGTTGACCGAGCAGACGCTGGTAAAACTCAACGGGTTGCGCACCCTGCATCACCTGAACCTCAACGCTAATCCACTGGGGGCCACGCCGGATATCGGCAGCATGGTCAAGCTGCGGCAATTGCTGCTGCGCGAGACCGGCCTTACGGAGCTGCCCAAGGGCCTTGAGCTGCCCGCGCATCTTGACTGGATCAACCTGAGCGATAACCAGATCAAGGAATTGCCGCTCTGGCTGTTCCGCACCTCGAGACGCTTCAGTCAGTCCGTTGATCTGAGCCGCAATCCATTGTCCAGAACCAGCGCGACGCACCTTGAGACGTATCGCAAGAATTACGGCGTCGGCATGGGGTATCTGGCGGACGACATTGCCCGACTTGACGAGCAAAAGGCTCGCTCACTCTGGTTTACCGAGACCGCAGGCGAGGTCGGCGCGACACGTGAGCGGATCTGGACGGCATTCAAAGAGGAACCGCGAGCCGAAGCGTTGTTCCATTTGCTGGCGGTACTGGGCGATACCGCCGGTGGCACCAAGGGCAGCGCTGATCTGCAACGCCGTGTCTGGACGGTACTTGAGGCTGCGGAAACTGACGCTGGGTTGTGCGACCAACTGCTGGACATAGCGGCCAACCGGATGATCTGTACCGACAGCGCGGCGGTCAATTTCAGCCACCTTGAAGTTGCGGTGGAGGTCAATCGATTGACCAACGCAGCCTCCGGTGAGATCACAGCCAAACCGCTGTTGAAGCTGCTCCGCGGTCTGTTCAGACTGGACCAACTCAACGCAATTGCCGAGGAGCATGCTGCCAAAGTCAAAGCCGATGCACTGGAGGTGAATCTGGCTTTTCGCATCGGCCTGGCCGAAACGATGGACCTGCCCGGTCAGCCGCGGCACATGCTCTTCAGTGAACAGGCGAAGGTGACTGCTGCCGATCTGGAGGCAGCGAAGAGCCGCGTCAGTGCCGCTGAACTTTCCCCTGAACTGTTGAAGTTCATGCTGCGCCAGCCGTTCTGGAGCGATTACCTCAAACGCACATTTCCCCGTCAGTTCTCGCCTATCGATGAAAAGTTCGCGGCGAAACTCGAGCGGGAGTTTGAAGGGGCGAGCAAATTGTCATCGGCCGACTACCTGAGTAAGGTGGACGCCATCAAGCTCGATCGCGAACAGGCTGAAGAGGCGGTGCTCCAGCGCCTGACCGACGACGCCGTTCGTCTGGCCGATCTGGGCATCTGCATGATGCCCGAGGCCTGAGCGGTTATTGGCCGCGAATCAGCCGGCGCAGGGCGAAGCGGTTGGGGTGACAGGCTTCGGCCACTGGGCGTGGCAGGGGCAGCGGTTCATTGTCCAGCCACGCCGCGAGCAGTTCGCCGGACAGCGGCGCGGTAATCAAACCGCGCGAGCCGTGGCCGCTGTTGACGTACAGACCATCGAGCCATGGGCAAGGCGTGTCCGGCACTTGTCGGGCATCCTTGCTCAGCGCCGCGTAGGCATGGTTGAACGCTTCGAGGTCAGCGAGCGGGCCGACGATGGGCAGATAATCCGGGCTGGTGCAGCGGAACGCCGCGCGTCCCTGAAGGCTGTCGAGCGGCAACTCGGCGATGCTCAGGCGGGCGACCAGATCGTTGGAAATCTCTTCGAGCATCGCCAGATTGCCCTGATGCTCGGCGAGGGTCGGCGTCAGGTCGTCGCTGTGGAAAGCGAAACTGGCGCCGAGAGTGTGTTCGTCCAATCGGGCCGGGGCGACGTAGCCTTCGGCACAGACCACCGTGGTCAACGCCTGACTCTGCGCGGTCTGCGGGAGCCGGGTGATCTGTCCGCGAATGCGCTTGAGGGGCAGCTCGGCAGTTTGCTCGAAGCGCTTGATCTCTGCCGCCCCGGCCAGCACCACGACGGGCGCGCTGGCGAGCAGGTGCTCGCCGTCGAACGCTTGCCACTGATCATTGACCTTGCGCAGTTGCAGCACGTCGTGATGGGGGAGCAGCTCAATATTCGGCTGCGTCGCTTGCGCCTGACACAACGCCGGCGGATGCACCCAGCCCCCTTCGGGGTAATACAGACCCCCGCAGTTCAGGCCCACGCCCGCGACAGCCTGCGCTTGTGGCGGGGCGAGCCAGTGCAGCAGGTCCTCGGGGAAGGCGGCCGCCAACTGCGCGTGACGCTCGGCTTCCTTGGCATTGAACGCCAGTTGCAGCACACCGCAGTCGTCCCAGTCGGTGCCGCGTTGCAGCGATTCGAGCAGCCGGCGGGTGTAACCGAAACCGCTGAGGATCAGTTGCGACAGCGCCGTGCCGTGGGCGGACAGTTTCAGGTACAGCACGCCCTGCGGATTGCCCGACGCTTCTTGCGCCACCGCGTCGTGCCGCTCGAGCAGCGTCACCTGCCAGCCTCGTGCGGCGAGACTCGATGCGCTGGCGCAGCCGGCCAGACCGGCGCCGATCACCAAGGCCCTTCGCTCGCCACTCATCGGGGCAGGGCGGGCAAACCATGGCTTTGCCGGGGCGGGCGCTGCGACCTCTGGCGGCCAGCCGAGAAACTCGCCACGCAGAATCTCCCATTTATGGCCGATGCCCGGCGTGCGCTTCATTTTGAACCCGGCGGCATTGAGCAAACGCCGCACCCAGCCGGTGCTGGTGAATGTGCTGATGGTCGCGCCCGGCGCCGCGAGCCGCGCCAGTTCGACGAAAAGTTCTGCAGTCCACATGTCGGGGTTTTTCGCCGGAGCAAAACCGTCGAGAAACCAGGCGTCAATCTGGCCGTCGAGTTGGGGCAGTTGCTCCAGCACATCGCCGATCAGCAGGGTCAGCGTCACTCGCCCGTCGGCCAGGGTGATGCGCTGAAAACCTTGGTGGATCGCCACGTAACGGGTCAGCAACTGATCGGTCAGGGATTTGAGTTCAGGCCATAACGCCAGCGCCCGCTGCAGGTCGGCAGGGCTCAGGGGATATTTTTCGACGCTGACAAAGTGCAGCCGCGCACCGGCCATGGCGTGCTGCTCGAACAATTGCCAGGCGCAGAGAAAATTCAGCCCGGTGCCAAAGCCGGTTTCACCGATGATCAGGCGTCCGCCCGCCGGCAGCGCAGCAAAACGCTCGGCCAGGCGGTTTTGTTCAAGGAACACATAACGGGTTTCGTCCAGCCCCGACTGGTCGGAAAAATACACGTCGTCGAACACTCGCGAACGAGGACGTCCGTGGTCATCCCAATCGAGTTGGGCATGGGGCATTGGGGCTTTCATGGCAGGCTCGGCAACGACAAGGCCGCCATTCTAGCCGATCACGCGCGGGCTGCCTGATCCAGCACAAGACTCGCGGTGAAGAGAGCCCTGTGGCGAGGGGATTTATCCCCGCCGGACTGCGCAGCAGTCCCAAAACCATCCACTCCGTTTTCCCGAGTTAAACCGCACTTCCCGGATTGACGACTGCTGCGCAGCCGGTCGGGGATAAATCCCCTCACCACAAAGTTCTTATTCAGTCCTGCGTTCGTGGGAATTTCTGCCCTGCGCCCGTGCCCAATCCGCTAGTCTTGCTGAACCCTGGAAGGAGCCGTCGCCCATGTTTGAATCCGCTGAAATCGGTCACGCCATCGACAAAGACACCTTTGAGGCCGCCGTCCCGGCGCTGCGCGAGGCGTTGCTGGAAGCCCAGTTCGAATTGCAGCAGCAGAAGCGCTTTCCGGTGATCATCCTGATCAACGGCATCGAAGGTGCAGGCAAGGGCGAGACGGTCAAGCTGCTCAACGAGTGGATGGACCCGCGCCTGATCGAGGTGCGCACTTTCGATCAGCAGACCGATGAAGAGCTGTCGCGACCGCCGGCCTGGCGCTATTGGCGGATGCTCCCGGCCAAGGGGCGCATGGGTATTTTCTTCGGCAACTGGTACAGCCAGATGTTGCAGGGCCGGGTGCATGGGCTGTTCAAGGATCCGCGTCTGGATCAGGCCATCGCGGGCGCCGAGCGTCTGGAAAAAATGCTTTGCGATGAAGGGGCGCTGATCTTCAAGTTCTGGTTTCACTTGTCGAAAAAACAAATGAAAGCCCGGCTCAAGACCCTGGCCGACGATCCCCTGCACAGCTGGCGTATCAGCCCGCTGGACTGGCAGCAATCGCAGACCTACGACAAGTTCGTCAAATACGGCGAGCGCGTGCTGCGCCGCACCAGCCGCGATTACGCACCGTGGCACGTCATCGAGGGCGCCGACGCCAATTACCGCAGCCTGGCCGTCGGCAAGATTCTCCTCGAAGGCCTGCAAAATGCGCTCAAGCGTGCCGACGTCAGTCCTCACGATGTCAGCGCCGCGCCGTTGGGCACGCCGGTCGATCAGTTGAACCTGCTCGACAGCCTCGACCTCAGTCAGCGTCTGGACAAGAAAGACTACGAAGAACAACTGATCACCGAACAGGCGCGCCTGTCGGGTTTGATGCGCGACAAACGCATGCGCCGCCATGCACTGGTCGCGGTGTTCGAAGGCAACGACGCAGCGGGCAAGGGCGGGGCGATTCGCCGTGTCGCGGCGGCGCTCGATCCGCGCCAGTACAGCATCGTGCCGATCGCCGCGCCGACCGAAGAAGAGCGCGCGCAACCGTACCTGTGGCGGTTCTGGCGGCATATTCCGGCGCGAGGCAAGTTCACGGTATTCGATCGCTCGTGGTACGGACGGGTGCTGGTCGAGCGGATCGAGGGCTTTTGTACCCCGGCCGACTGGCTGCGCGCCTATGGCGAAATCAACGATTTCGAAGAGCAACTGGCCGATGCCGGGATCATCGTCGTCAAGTTCTGGCTGGCGATCGACAAAGACACGCAAATGGAGCGCTTTCAAGAGCGCGAAGAGATTTCCTTCAAACGCTTCAAGATCACCGAAGATGACTGGCGCAATCGCGAAAAATGGGACGCCTATCGCGCAGCGGTCGGCGACATGGTCGATCGCACCAGCACCGAAATCGCGCCGTGGACGCTGGTCGAGGCCAATGACAAGCGCTGGGCGCGGGTCAAGGTTTTGCGCACGATCAACCGGGCACTGGAAGAGGCTTTCGAGCAATCCGACAAGAAAGCCAGGAAACACAAGCACTGAGGCGATGGCCGCGCATACGCCGGGTGAATGATCCTCGCGGTCGGCAAGAAGGTGGACTTATGCTCAGGTCCACTCTCAACCGACAACAACAATGAGGTATGCGCCATGCGTGAAGTGGTGATCGTCGACAGCGTGCGGACCGGCCTGGCCAAATCCTTTCGCGGCAAGTTCAACCAGACCCGCCCCGATGACCTGGCGGCCCATTGCGTCAATGCACTGCTTGAGCGCAACGCCCTCGACCCGGCCAGCGTCGAGGATTGCATCGTCGGTGCCGGCTCCAACGAGGGCGCGCAGGGTTACAACATCGGTCGCAACGTCGCGGTGCTGTCGCGTCTGGGCACCGGCACCGCCGGCATGACCCTCAACCGTTTCTGCTCGTCGGGCTTGCAGGCAATCGCCATCGCCGCCAACCAGATCGCCTCGGGATGCAGCGACATCATCGTTGCCGGCGGCGTCGAGTCGATCAGCCTGACCCTGAAAAGCGTCAACACCGACAACTTGATCAACCCGCTGCTCAAGCAACAGACCCCGGGCATCTACTACACGATGGGCCAGACCGCCGAAGTGGTGGCACGGCGTTATGACGTCAGTCGTGAAGCGCAGGATCGCTATGCGCTGCAAAGCCAGATCCGCACCGCTCAGGCGCAGGCGGCCGGGCTGTTCGATGATGAGATCGTGCCGATGGCGGTGCAGTATCGCGTCGAGGACAAAAACACCGGCCAGGTGCAGGTACTCGACGGCGTCGTGGATCGCGACGACTGCAACCGTCCCGACACCACTTACGAAAGCCTCGCGGCGCTAAAACCGGTGTTTGCCGAAGACGGTTCGGTGACGGCGGGCAACTCGTCGCAACTGTCTGATGGGGCGTCGATGACCTTGGTGATGAGCCTGGAAAAAGCGCTGGCGCTGGGGCTTAAGCCGAAAGCGTTTTTCCGCGGTTTCACTGTGGCCGGTTGCGAGCCGGACGAGATGGGCATCGGCCCGGTGTTCTCGGTGCCGAAACTGCTCAAGGCCAAAGGCTTGCAGGTGGCGGATATCGATCTGTGGGAATTAAATGAGGCGTTCGCTTCGCAGTGCCTGTACAGCCGCGATCGGCTGGAGATCGATAACGACAAATACAACGTCAACGGCGGTTCGATCTCGATCGGACATCCGTTTGGCATGACCGGGTCGCGCCAGGTCGGGCATCTGGTGCGCGAGCTGCAGCGGCGTAATCTGCGTTACGGCATTGTCACCATGTGCGTGGGTGGCGGGATGGGGGCTAGCGGGTTATTTGAGGCGGTGCGCTAAGCCGCAAATAATTGGGTCTGTTCCGGCCTCTTCGCGAGCAAGCCCGCTCCCACATTCGACCGCATTCCTCACCTGGGATCGCGGTTGAATGTGGGAGCGGGCTTGCTCGCGAAGGCATCACTGCGGTCTATCGGTTGCAATCCTGCCGCTGCATCCGCGCAATATAAGCCTGGATTTCCTTCTTGATCACCTGGCCGTCAAACGGCCCCTCAAGGGTGTTTTCCCGGGTGCTGAAAAACAGTTCGCCGTTGACCCTGCAGATGCGGTCGCTGCGAAAACGGGTAGCGGGAGCGGGGGCGCTGTCGTCGGCGCGCTTGGCGTACATGTCGGTCTCCTGAGCAATGCGCTGAAACGTCTGCAATCAGCTTATGCCTGAAGCACTTGGGGCGCCTGTTGAGGCGATCAACGGCGGCGCGCCGGTTTACTGCTGCGACCCGCACAGTTTCATTCGCGGCCTGTCCTCAACTGTCCCTGTGTTGCACGCGGCGGCGCGCCTAGAATGACTGCTCTTGTCAGCAGGCTTTTGGGGTTCGCATGCACATTTCATCGGGGCGCTGGGTGTACGGATTGTTCCTGGCGCTGCTGACAGCGTTTTTGTGGGGCATCCTGCCGATCAAGCTCAAACAGGTGTTGTTGGTGATGGACCCGGTCACGGTGACCTGGTTTCGCCTGATGGTGTCCGGCGGCTGTCTGTTCATCTACCTGGCGTCGGTGAAGCGTCTGCCGAGCCGCAAGGTACTCGGGCCCAAGGGCGGCTGGCTGGTGCTGATGGCGGTGCTCGGCCTGGTTGGCAATTACGTGTTGTACCTGATGGGCCTCAACCTGCTCAGCCCCGGCACCGCGCAACTGGTGGTGCAGATGGGGCCGATCATGTTGCTGATCGCCAGTCTGTTTGTGTTCAAGGAGCGTTTCAGCATCGGCCAGGGCATCGGGCTGGCGGTACTGCTGATCGGTTTCGGATTGTTCTTCAATCAGCGTCTGGCCGAATTGCTGACCTCGTTGTCCGATTACACCGCAGGCGTTTTGCTGGTGCTGCTGGCCTCGACGGTATGGACCTTTTACGCGCTGGGTCAGAAGCAACTGCTGACGGTATGGAATTCGCTGCAAGTGATGATGGTGATCTACCTGTTCTGCGCGTTGTTGCTGACGCCGTGGGTGCATCCGCTTGAAGCGCTGAACCTGAGTCCGCTGCAAGGCTGGCTGCTGCTGGCGTGCTGCATGAATACGCTGATCGCCTACGGGGCATTTGCCGAAGCGCTGGCGCACTGGGAGGCGTCGCGGGTCAGCGCGACCCTGGCGATCACGCCGCTGGTGACGTTTGCTGCGGTGGCGATTGCGGCGCGGGTCTGGCCCGAATATGTGCATGCCGAGCAGATCAATGCGCTGGGCTATGGCGGGGCAGTGCTGGTAGTGCTCGGCTCGGCGCTGGTGGCGCTGGGGCCGTCGTTGATGGCCGGGCTCAGGGCGCGGCGTCTGAAAATGGCAGCCAGTTAAACCGCGTCGGCCGCATTCGCGAGCAGGCTCGCTCCCACATTGGAATGCGTACCCCTGTAGGAGTGAGCCTGCTCGCGATGACTTACTGACAGACGCTAAAAATCTCAGCCCTTGGCTCCAGCCTCGATCATGTTCTCCGGCCGCACCCACGCCTCGAACTCTTCATCGGTCAGATAGCCCAGTTGCAGCGCCGCCTCGCGCAAGGTCAGCCCTTCGCTGTAAGCCTTCTTGGCGATTTCCGCCGACTTGTCATAACCGATGTGCGGGTTCAGCGCTGTCACCAGCATCAAGCCACGTTCCAAGTGTTGGGCCATGACCTCGGCGTCCGGTTCCAGCCCGGCAATGCAGTGCTGCTGGAAGTTGCTGCAGCCGTCGCCAAGCAGGCGGATCGATTGCAGCAGGTTGTGAATGATCACCGGTTTGAACACGTTCAACTGCAAGTGACCCTGGCTGGCGGCGATGCCGATCGTCACGTCATTGCCCAATACCTGACAGGCGAGCATCGACAGCGCCTCGCACTGTGTCGGATTGACCTTGCCGGGCATGATCGAACTGCCCGGTTCATTGGCCGGCAACTTCACTTCGGCGAAACCGGCACGCGGGCCGGAGCCAAGCAGACGCAGGTCGTTGGCGATTTTCATCAGCGCCACCGCGAGGGTTTTCAGCGCGCCGGAGAGGTTGGTCAGTGGCTCGTGGCCGGCCAGCGCGGCGAACTTGTTCGGCGCGGTGACAAACGGCAAGCCGGACAGCGCGGCCAGCTCGGCAGCAATTGCCTCACCAAAACCGTGCGGCGAATTCAGCCCGGTGCCGACCGCAGTGCCGCCCTGAGCCAGCTCGCAGACAGCGGGCAGAGCGGCGCGAATGGCACGCTCGGCGTAATCGAGTTGCGCAATGAAACCGGACAACTCCTGGCCGAAAGTGATCGGGGTGGCATCCATCATGTGCGTGCGACCGGTCTTCACCAGTTTCATATGCCGCGCCGCCAGTTCGGCGAGGCCGCCGGACAACTCGGCAATCGCCGGCAGCAGTTGCTCGTGCACCGCTTTGACGGTGGCGATGCTCATGGCCGTGGGGAAGCAGTCGTTGGAGCTTTGCGAGCGGTTGACGTGGTCGTTCGGGTGCACTGGCGTCTTGCCGCCGCGCGGATTGCCGGCCAGTTCGTTGGCACGGCCGGCGATCACTTCGTTGACGTTCATGTTGCTCTGGGTGCCGCTGCCGGTCTGCCAGACCACCAGCGGAAACTGGTCGTCGTGCTGGCCATCGAGAACTTCATCGGCGGCCTGTTCGATCAGGCGGGCGATGTCGGCGGGCAGGTCGCCGTTGCGGTCGTTGACCCGCGCGGCGGCTTTCTTGATCAGCGCCAGGGCGTGCAGCACCGGTAGCGGCATGCGTTCCTGACCGATGGCAAAGTTGATCAGCGAGCGTTGCGTCTGAGCACCCCAGTAGGCGTCGTCCGGGACTTCAATCTGGCCCAGGCTGTCGGTTTCGATACGGCTCATCGTGCTCACTCCTGTTGGTCGGTTGGCGCAGTTTAGGCCGGCTTCGGCCCGGGTGGTTCCATCGGCTCGATTGTTGACCGCAAAACCGGGCCAATCAAGCGCGGCAAGGGTCGGGGGTTGAGCCATAGCGTTTTTTAGGCGCAGAATGGTCGCCCTTGGGGTTTGACCTCGCTTTGCTTAAAAGGAAACTCGATGACTCGTCTTCGTGCCATCTGTACCGCGGTTGCACTGGTTTGCGCCAGCGGCCAGGTGCTTGCCGATACCGCCAGCCACAACGCCAGTGCCGAAGCTTTCCTGACGCTGGCTCACGCTGACAAACTGGGCACTCCGGTGTACATGCAAGTGCAGCAAATGTTCGCTCAGCGCTTCGAGCAGACCAAAGCCCCTGAGGCCAAGAAAGCCGTACTGGAAACCTATCAGGCCAAGGCCAATGCCGCGCTGGACCAGGCCATCGGCTGGAACAAGCTGAAGCCGGACATGGTCAAGCTCTACACCAGTAACTTCAGCGAATCCGAGCTCAAGGATCTGGTTGCTTTCTACAAGTCGCCACTGGGCAAGAAAGTCCTGGAAAAAATGCCGCAGCTGACCCAGCAATCGGCGCAGATGACCCAGGGCAAACTGGAAAGCGCCGTACCGGTGGTCAACAAACTGCTCGACGACATGACCAAAGAGCTGACCCCTGCCGCTGCACCGGCCAAGAAGAAGTAAGCGGAGTTCGTGATGACCCTGCAACAACGCATCGAATCGACGCTGTCCCTGCTTCAGCCTGAGCATCTGCAAGTGCTGGACGAAAGCCACATGCACAGCCGCGGGTTACAGACCCACTTCAAGGCTGTGGTGGTCAGTGCGCAGTTCGAAGGCCTGAACCGGGTCAAGCGCCACCAGAAAGTCTACGGCACGCTCGGCGAGCTGATGGGCGAGTTCCATGCGTTGGCGCTGCACACCTACACCCCGCGGGAATGGGCAGAGACCGGCGCCGCCCCGGCGTCGCCGACCTGTGCCGGCGGTAGCAAACACTGATTTTGGATGTGGCGGGATTGTGTGGCGAGGGGATTTAGCGAAACGTCGCACCGCCCCGTTGGGTGGCGAAGCAACCCTAAACCCATTCAGCCCCGTTCCTTCTGCCAGGACCGTGGTTACAGGGTTTACGACTGCTGCGCAGCCGAACGGGGATAAATCCCCTCGCCACAGGTTCTGTGTTGTCACAGGCATTTCAGTAAATCCAAAACACATCATGTTTTTGCTAGAATCCGCAACGCGCCGCTTAGCCGGCGCGTTTTTTTTGAATCCGGTTCACCCTTTGCGAGGGTAGCCACCTGGAGAAATACCCATGACACAACCGATTGTCGTGGCGGCACTGTACAAGTTCGTCACCCTCGAAGATTACGTCAACCTGCGCGAGCCACTGCTGCAAGCGATGGTCGACAACGGCATCAAAGGCACTCTGCTGATCGCCGAAGAAGGCATCAACGGCACGGTCTCCGGCACCCGCGAAGGCATTGACGGCCTGCTCGCCTGGCTGAAGAACGATCCACGCATGGTCGACATCGACCACAAGGAATCGTACTGCGACGAGCAGCCGTTCTATCGCACCAAGGTCAAGCTGAAAAAAGAAATCGTCACCCTGGGCGTCGAAGGCGTCGACCCGAACAAAAAGGTCGGCACCTACGTTGAGCCGCAAGACTGGAATGCGCTGATCAGCGATCCGCAAGTGCTGCTGATCGACACGCGCAACGATTACGAAGTGTCGATCGGCACCTTCGAAGGCGCCATCGATCCGAAAACCACCAGTTTTCGCGAGTTTCCCGACTATATCAAAGAACATTTCGACCCGGCCGTGCACAAGAAGGTCGCGATGTTCTGCACCGGCGGTATTCGTTGCGAGAAAGCCTCGAGCTACATGCTCGGCGAAGGTTTCGAAGAGGTTTATCACCTCAAGGGCGGCATCCTGAAGTACCTCGAAGAAGTGCCGCAGGAAGAGACCAAGTGGCGCGGCGACTGCTTCGTCTTCGACAACCGCGTGACCGTGCGCCACGACTTGACGGAAGGCGACTACGATCAATGTCATGCCTGCCGTACGCCGGTCAGCGTTGAAGATCGCGCGTCCGAACACTACGTGGCCGGCATCAGTTGCCCGCATTGCTGGGACAAGCTCAGCGAGAAAACCCGCCGCAGCGCCATCGATCGGCAAAAGCAGATCGAACTGGCCAAGGCGCGCAACCAGCCGCACCCGATCGGCTACAACTATAAGCAAGCATCCACCGAGGCTTAACCATGTCCGCGCGCCTGCTCTATGTGATGGATCCGATGTGTTCCTGGTGCTGGGGGTTCGCTCCGGTGGCCAAGGCACTGGTCGAGCAGGCGCAGGCCGCCGGAGTCGAGCTGCATCTGGTAGTCGGCGGTTTGCGCACCGGCAGTGGTTCGGCGCTGGAGCCGACCACGCGGCGCTACATTCTGGAGCACTGGCAAGCGGTCACCGAGGCCACCGGCCAGCCGTTCAGATTCGATGGCGCGTTGCCTGACGGTTTTGTCTACGACACTGAGCCGGCCTGTCGCGCCATCGTCACCGCGCGCAGTCTGGCGCCGGATTGCGCATGGACACTGGTCGGGCTGATCCAGCAGGCGTTTTACGCTGAAGGCCGCGATGTCACCCAGGCCAGCGTGCTGGTTGAGCTGGCCGAACAGGCCGGGGTGCCGCGCATCGAGTTTGCCGAGCATTTTGATCACGCCGATCAGCACAAAGCGACTCAAGCCGATTTCAGCTGGGTGCAGGATCTGGGCATCGCCGGGTTTCCGACCCTGCTGGCCGAGCGCAACGGCCAACTGGCGCTGTTGACCAACGGCTATCAACCGCTCAGCGAGCTGTCGCCGTTGCTCGGCCGCTGGCTGGAGCGTGCGGCCTGTGTCTGATCTGGCCGATGACACGCCAGCCGTAAAGCGTATCGACCGGCTGAGCTGGGCGGAAGTCCGGCGGCTGGCGCTGCATCACAAAAAATCCCTGTGGATCGCCAACGGCGTGGCCGTGCTGGCGACGCTGTGCAGCGTGCCGATCCCTTTGCTGCTGCCATTGTTGGTCGACGAAGTCCTGCTCGGCCACGGCGATGCTGCGTTGAAAGTCATGAATCATTTCCTGCCGACCATGTGGCAGCAGGCGGCGGGCTATATCGGCCTGATGCTGTTGGTGACCCTGACCTTGCGTTGCGGCGCCCTGTGTTTTGGCGTGTTGCAATCACGGCTGTTCGCGCGACTGGCCAAGGACATCGTCTATCGCATTCGCGTGCGTCTGATCGAGCGGCTCAAGCGCATCTCCCTCGGTGAATACGAAAGCCTGGGCAGCGGCACGGTGACCACGCATCTGGTCACCGACCTGGATACCCTCGACAAGTTTGTCGGTGAAACCCTCAGTCGTTTTCTGGTGGCAATGCTGACCCTGGTCGGCACCGCGAGCATTCTGATGTGGATGCACTGGAAGCTGGCGCTGTTGATCCTGCTGTTCAATCCGCTGGTGATCTACGCCACGGTGCAGTTGGGCAAACGCGTCAAGCACCTGAAGAAGCTTGAGAACGACAGCACCTCGCGCTTCACTCAGGCGCTGAGCGAAACCCTCGATGCGATTCAGGAGGTGCGTGCCGGCAACCGTCAGGGGTATTTCCTCGGCAGGCTCGGATTGCGTGCACAGGAGGTGCGCAACTACGCGGTCAACTCGCAGTGGAAAACCGACGCCTCCAATCGTGCCAGTGGCTTGCTGTTCCAGTTCGGCATCGACATCTTCCGCGCCGCAGCGATGCTCACCGTGCTGTTTTCCGACCTGTCGATCGGGCAGATGCTCGCGGTGTTCAGTTACCTGTGGTTCATGATCGGCCCGGTGGAACAACTGCTCAATCTGCAATACGCCTATTACGCGGCGGGCGGGGCGCTGGCGCGGATCAACGAGCTGCTGGCGCGCGCCGACGAGCCGCAGTACCCGGGCGGTGTCGATCCGTTCAAGGGACGCGACACCGTGGGCATCGAAGTGCAGGGCCTGAGTTTCGGTTATGGCGACGAATTGGTGCTGGATCAGATGAACCTGTCCATTGCGCCCGGTGAAAAAGTCGCGATCGTTGGCGCCAGTGGCGGCGGCAAAAGTACCCTGGTGCAACTGCTCCTGGGGCTGTACACACCGTTGGCCGGGAGCATCCGTTTCGGCGGTTCGACCCAGCAGGAAATCGGCCTGGAGACGGTCCGCGAGAATGTCGCGGTGGTGCTGCAGCATCCGGCGCTGTTCAACGACAGCGTGCGCGCCAACCTGACCATGGGCCGGCCCCGTACTGACGAAGCGTGCTGGCAGGCGCTGGAGATCGCGCAAATGGCCGCGACTATCCGGGCATTGCCCGATGGCCTCGACAGCATCGTCGGGCGTTCCGGTGTGCGTTTGTCGGGCGGCCAGCGGCAACGGCTGGCGATTGCGCGGATGATTCTCGCCGAACCGCGGGTGGTGATTCTCGACGAAGCCACCTCGGCCCTTGATGCGGCCACCGAGTACAACCTGCACCAAGCGATGGCGAAGTTTCTCAATGGCCGCACCACGCTGATCATTGCCCATCGCCTGTCGGCGGTGAAACAGGCGGACCGGGTGCTGGTGTTTGACGGCGGGCAGATCGCCGAGGACGGCGACCATCGCCAACTGATTGCCGACGGCGGTCTTTACGCCAAGCTCTACGGCAACTTGCAACAGCACTGATCGAAACACTTGCTGGCCTGTCAGACGTTCTACGCGTGGTGTAAAGCCGCGCCTTGCCTTGCGCGAGAACCCCACCTAGTCTCGTCATAGCGATTTCGTCCGGAAGGCGAGCGGGCAGTGCTCATGCAAGGAATCTCATGAAGCAAAAGCAGACTCTGGGAACACCACGGTTGTTGGGCATCGTCTGGCCTTTTATTGCTGTCGTGGTGTTTCAGGCGTTATTGGGCGGCGTGAGTCTGTACGTGCTCTCGGCCGTTCGCGGTTATGTTGCCGGCGAAAGCCTGTGGTCCAAGGGCCAGAAAGATGCCATCTATTATCTGAACCTCTACGCCGATAGCCGGGACGAGGCGATTTACCACAAGTACCTGACGGCGATTGCCGTGCCTCAAGGCGGGCACCAGTTGCGTCTGGCGCTCGACCGCCAGCCGCCGGACCTGCCTGCCGCGCGCGAGGGCATTCTCAAGGGCGGCAATCACCCCGACGATGTCTCCAGCCTGATCTGGCTATACCTCAATTTCCGTCATTTCAGTTATCTCGAAACCGCGATCGATCGCTGGACCGTTGGCGACGCCTATCTCGACCGATTGCATGAAGTTGCGCAGGAAATGCATCAGCGCATCACCCGCAATGAAGCGACCTCCGGCGATGTTCAGCGCTGGAAAGTGCAGATCTTCTCCATCAACGACGCGGTGACGCCGGCCGCCAGGGCGTTCAGCGATGCCTTGGGCGAAGGGTCGCGGGTCATCATGCGTTTGCTCTTGTTCATCAACCTGGCCACTGCGCTGGGGCTGATCGTGCTGGCGCTGTGGCGCACGCACAAGCTGCTCAAGCAACGGCACGCGTTTGCCCAAGCGCTGCAACTGGAAAAGGATCGCGCGCACATCACGTTGCAATCAATTGGCGATGGCGTCATCACCACGGACGTCAGCGGTGCGATCGATTACATGAACCCCGCTGCCGAAGCCATGACGCACTGGAAGGCCGAGCAGGCTGCGGGTCTGCCACTGGCCGCGTTGTTCAATCTGCTCGATGACAACGCCCAGACCGAAGGCCTGACGCTGATCGAACACATCCTCAGCGGTCAGCTCAGCGGCGGCAGCGAACATTCGAAGCTGATCCAGCGCCTGGATGGCAGCACTGTGTCGGTCACGCTGGTGGGCGCGCCGATCCGCAACGCCGGCAAGGTCAGCGGCACGGTGCTGGTGTTGCACGACATGACCCAGGAGCGGCAGTACATTGCCAACCTGTCCTGGCAGGCCACCCACGATGCGCTGACCGGGTTGGCCAACCGCCGGGAATTCGAGTATCGCCTGGAGCAAGCGCTGCACAACCTTACGCGCCAGGCGGGGCGGCACGCGTTGATGTTCCTCGATCTGGACCAATTCAAGCTGGTCAACGACACCTGCGGCCATGCGGCGGGCGATGAGCTGTTGCGCCACATCTGTACGCTGTTGCAGTCGGGCTTGCGCGAGGGCGACACCCTGGCGCGGCTGGGCGGCGATGAGTTCGGCATTCTGCTGGAAAACTGTCCACCGGACGCTGCGGAAAAAATCGCCGAAAGCCTGCGCCAGACAGTACAGAATCTGCATTTTGTCTGGAAAGGGCGGCCCTTCCTGACCACTGTCAGTATCGGCCTGGTGCACATCACCCAGGCGCCGACCACGCTCGAAACGTCGCTGCGGGCGGCCGATATGGCGTGCTACATGGCCAAGGAAAAAGGCCGCAACCGCGTGCAGGTCTATCATGCCGACGATTCCGAACTGTCGCTGCGCTTTGGTGAAATGGCCTGGGTGCAGCGTCTGCACATGGCGCTGGAAGAGAACCGCTTCTGTCTGTACGCCCAGGAAATCGCGCCGCTCAAGCAACAGGACGGCGAGCGCGGGCACATTGAAATTCTCTTGCGTCTGCATGATGAGTCCGGGCGAATGATTTTGCCTGACAGTTTTATTCCCGCCGCCGAACGTTATGGCTTGATGAGCCAGTTAGACCGTTGGGTGGTGCAGAACGTATTTAAGGTTATTGCTCAATGTATTGCCGAGGAACATCAAGAACCCTTGGCAATGTGTGCGATTAATCTGTCAGGCATTACTATAGGAGATGACGCCTTCTTGCACTTTCTGCGCGAACAGTTTGTTAACTACGCTATACCGCCTGAAATGATTTGTTTTGAAATTACTGAAACCAGTGCTATTTCAAATTTAGGCAGTGCAATTAGATTTATTAATGAACTCAAAGGCTTAGGTTGTTACTTCTCGCTGGATGACTTTTGTGCCGGAATGTCTTCATTCGCTTACTTGAAACATTTGCCTGTAGACTTCCTGAAGATCGACGGGAGTTTCGTCAAGGATATGCTGGACGACCCGATTAACCGGGCTATGGTCGAAGTGATCAATCACATCGGGCATGTCATGGGGAAGCGGACAATTGCCGAGTTTGTTGAAACTGTCCAGATCGAACAGGCGTTGCTTGAAATCGGTGTGGATTACGCTCAGGGTTATGTCATCGAGCGTCCGCAATTGTTTACCTGTGACAGTTTGCGCAGTCGCCCCGCCAGGCCGCAGCCGCTGTTATTCAAAGCGCCTGGTACGTTCCGTTGAAGTCTCTCGCCGATCCTTGCCATCACAACTCAAAAGGAGCCGAACAGTGATCGACACATTCAACCGAGCCGGACCGCTCATGGAAGCCGCCAGTTATCCCGCCTGGGCACAACAGTTGATCCAGGATTGCAGCGAGAGCAAACGCCGGGTTGTCGAGCATGAACTTTATGTGCGCATGCGTGACAACAAACTCAGCGCTAAAACCATGCGTCAGTACCTGATCGGGGGCTGGCCGGTGGTCGAGCAGTTTGCGCTGTACATGGCGCAGAACCTGACCAAGACCCGCTTCGCCCGACATCCGGGCGAAGACATGGCCCGGCGCTGGCTGATGCGCAACATTCGTGTCGAACTCAATCACGCCGATTACTGGCTGAACTGGAGCCGGGCGCACGGTGTGAGTCTGGAGGATCTCCAGGCGCAACAGGTGCCGCCGGAGCTGCACGCCTTGAGTCATTGGTGCTGGCACACCAGCGCTGCCGACTCGCTGATCGTGGCCATCGCGGCGACCAACTATGCGATCGAGGGCGCGACGGGCGAGTGGTCGGCGCTGGTCTGCTCAAGCGGCGTCTATGCGGCGGCGTTCCCCGAAGAGGAGCGCAAGCGGGCGATGAAGTGGTTGAAGATGCACGCCCAGTACGACGATGCTCATCCGTGGGAAGCGCTGGAAATCATCTGCACCCTGGCCGGGATGAACCCGAGCAAGGCCTTGCAGGCCGAGTTGCGCCAGGCGATTTGCAAGAGCTACGACTACATGTACCTGTTCCTGGAGCGGTGCATGCAGCTCGAAACCTCTGAGCGTCTGCTGGTCAATCGGGAGCGCAGAACTGTCGTCGAGAGCTGAACTTCAAAGCGATGGATAACTATGTAGGAGTGAGCCTGCTCGCGATAGCGGTGTGTCAGTCGATAAATTTATTGTCTGATACGCCGAATCGCGAGCAGGCTCACTCCTACAATTGCTGTGTGGTGGTCGAAAAGGGTTATCCCGCCATTGCCAGGCGGTTACGCCCCTCGCGTTTAGCCACATACAGCGCACTGTCGGCGCGACGCAGCAAGCTGTCAGCCGACTCGCCCGGCAGCAAGGTTGAGCAGCCAAGGCTCACCGTCAGTTCAATCAATTGTCCATCGGCGTAGTACTCCGCCGCCTGCGTCGCGTAGCGCAGACGCTCGCCGACCATCGCCGCCGCCTCCCGGCTGGTGTTCGAGAGCAGGACCAGAAATTCTTCGCCCCCATAACGGAACACCATGTCGACGTTGCGCAGTTGCGCCTTGATCGTCGCGGCGATCGCCTTGAGCACATCGTCGCCCGCGCTGTGGCCGTGACTGTCATTGACCCGTTTGAAATGATCGATATCGAGCATCAGCACCGACAACGGTTGCTGATGGCGGCGCGACATATCGATCTCGCGCTGCAAGGTCTGCTCCATCGCAATCCGGTTACCGGCACCGGTCAGCGGGTCGCGCAGGGCGCTCTGGGTGGCGGCGCGATAAAGCAGGGCGTTGCGCATCGGATAAAGAAGGGATGACAGCAGGGATTCGAGGTCGCCTTGTTCCTTGTCGTTGAAGCGCTGGTTGCGGCGAAACACCAGTTCGCCCATCTGCTCACCTTCGTGACTGAGGCTGTAGCTGAGCGAGTGGTGACCGCGCGTGCCGAACTCAAGGCGCAGGTCGCTTGCCTGATGCACATAACTCAGGGCATCGAGCGGTACCAGGCGTTGGGCTTCGCGGAAAAACAGGCCAAGGATGCGTTGCGGCTCAAGGCTGGTTTGCAGCTGCAGGCTCATTTGCTGGCGCAGTTGCGCAAGACTGGCCGGGCGCTCCAGCAGAGGGGGCAACTGACCAAAGCCCAGGCGCTGCAATTTGGCACTGTCAAAGTCAATTGCATGGGTCTGGGAGGGTGGTTTCATATGGCGTGAGCCCCTAAGCAGTAAATCTGTCTTACAGGCTGGGTGAGAGCGGCTGTGGGCTGCGCGTCATACTGATCCATCAGTCCCATAGGACGTTTGGCGTAAGTTTAGTCTGCCTGATCACGATGAGTCAGCTATCGAAATCGGCCTTGCCCGACTGCCTTCACACGGCATGCTTTGAAGGAAGTTAGAGCGAAAGTCGTGCCATTCGGTTCGCTTTTATTTAAACCCTTTCGAATCAGTTAGTTGGCAACGAAGTGTCAAGAGAGGTGGTGGGAAATTGACTGATTTGTGACGCGCGGATCCGGCAAATGTTCGCCGCGGCAGGAATCTGCCGCGGCAACAAAAGCGACGTGTGGCACTACTGGGCGTTGAAAGCCTGGCCGTTTATCCCGGTACTGTCAGGCCCCATCAGGTACAGGTACACCGGCATGATCTCTTCCGGCGTCGGGTTGTTCAGCGGGTTTTCCCCCGGATAGGCCTGGGCGCGCATGCTCGTGCGAGTCCCGCCGGGGTTGATGCTGTTGGAGCGCACCGGTGCCACGCCCTCGACTTCATCGGCCAGGGTTTGCATCAAGCCTTCGGTGGCAAACTTCGACACGCCGTAGGCGCCCCAATAAGCGCGGCCCTTGCGTCCGACGCTGCTTGAGGTGAACACCACTGAAGCGTCCTGCGAAAGCTTGAGCAACGGCAGCAAGGTGCTGGTCAGCATGAACATGGCGTTGACGTTGACCTGCATGACGCGCATGAAATTGTCGCCGGACAGTTGCTCGATGGGCGTGCGCGGACCAATGATCGAGGCGTTGTGCAGCAGACCGTCGAGATGGCCGAACTCGGTTTCGATCATCGCCGCCAGCTCATCGTACTGATGGGGCAGGGCGGTCTCGAGATTGAACGGAATCACCGCCGGTTGCGGATGGCCCGCCGCTTCGATCTCATCGTAGACCTGCGTCAGATTGGCTTCGGTCTTGCCCAGCAGCAACACGGTCGCGCCGTGGGCGGCGTAGGTTTTCGCCGCGGCCGCACCGATGCCACGCCCGGCACCGGTGACCAGAATGACCCGATCCTTGAGCAATTCGGGACGAGCGGTGTAATCAAACATAAAAACCTCACAATCCATTTCGTGAAGACCTGCTTCGCCTGTAGTGAGGGGATTTTCCCCCTTCAGCGGCGAAGCCGTCGCAAAACCTGCCTGTCATATCATGCGGATGAAAGCGGGGGCCGCTTCGCAGCCCAGCGGGGATAAATCCCCTCGCCACAAGGGCATCCTGCAACAGTCAGGTCAGCAACTGCAAAGCGCGCTGTCGAGCACTTTGCGCAACTCCAGCGGATGATCCACCACCACGTCCGCGCCCCAATGCCGCGGGTTGTCGTCCGGGTGAATGTAGCCATAGGTCACCGCCGCCGTTTTGGTCCCGGCGTCGCGGCCCGACTCGATATCGCGCAGATCATCGCCGATAAACAGCACGGTCGACGGATCCAGATCAAGCATCTTGCACGCGAGGATCAGCGGCTCCGGATCCGGCTTGCTGTTCTTCACGTGGTCGGGGCAAATCAACAGCGCCGAGCGCTCGGCCAGTCCCAGCCGTTGCATGATCGGCTCGGCGAAGCGCACCGGTTTGTTGGTGACCACGCCCCAGATCAGGTTGGCGCTCTCGATGTCGGCCAGCAGCTCGGCCATGCCGTCGAACAGTTTGCTGTGCACCGCGCAGCCGACTAGATAGCGCTCGAGAAACTCCTGGCGCAGCTCCTCGAAACCCGGCGACTCCGGGTCCATGGAAAAGGTCACCGCGACCATGGCTTTGGCGCCGCCGGAAATCTCGTCGCGGATGTGCTTGTCATCGATCGGCGGCAGGCCGCGATCCGCGCGCATCGCCTGACAGATGGCGATGAAATCCGGCGCCGTGTCGAGCAGGGTGCCGTCCATGTCGAAAAGTACCGCTCTGATCGCCATCGGCTTATTCCTCGCGCAGGGTCTGGATCATGTAGTTGACGTCAACGTCGTTGCCCAACTTGTAGTGCTTGGTCAGCGGGTTGTAGGTCAGGCCGATGATGTCTTTGACGGTCAGGCCGGCCATGCGGCTCCAGGCACCGAGCTCGGACGGGCGGATGAATTTCTTGAAGTCGTGGGTGCCGCGCGGCAACAGCTTCATGATGTATTCGGCGCCGATGATGGCGAACAGGTACGCCTTCGGGTTGCGGTTGATGGTCGAGAAAAACACCTGGCCGCCCGGTTTGACCATGCGGAAGCAGGCGCGAATCACCGAGGATGGATCCGGCACGTGTTCGAGCATCTCCAGGCAGGTGACGACGTCGAACTGCTCGGGCATTTCTTCGGCCAGGGCTTCGGCGGTGATCTGCCGGTATTCGACGCTGACACCGGATTCCAGCTGATGCAGTTGCGCGACCGCCAGTGGCGCTTCGCCCATGTCGATGCCCATCACGGTGGCGCCGCGTTGCGCCATGGCTTCGCTGAGGATGCCGCCGCCGCAGCCGACGTCGAGGACTTTCTTGCCGGCCAGATTGACCCGCTCGTCAATCCAGTTGACCCGCAGCGGGTTGATGTCGTGCAGCGGTTTGAATTCGCTTTCGCGGTCCCACCAGCGATGGGCCAGGGCTTCGAATTTGGCGATTTCGGCGTGGTCGACGTTGCTCATGGTGTATTCCTCTGAAACTTCAAAAGGGCTGTCGCCGCGGCATGCAGGCCGGGGCGTTTACGATTCGGTGTGGCCGCTGATCCGCTGGCCCCAGGCGCGGGCGGTGGCGCCAAGCTGTTGTTCGTCCATACGGGTCAGACGCCGGTCGTCGAGCAACTGTTTGCCGGCGACCCAAAGGTCTTTCACGCAATCGCGACCGGTGGCATATATAAGCTGCGACACCGGGTCATAGACCGGTTGCTGCGCCAGGCCGGACAGGTCGAACGCGACGATATCGGCGGCTTTGCCGATCTCCAGCGAGCCGACTTGCGTTTCGATGCCCAGTGCCCGCGCGCCATTGAGCGTGGCCATGCGCAGTGCGCGATGGGCATCGAGCGCCGTGGCCGAGCCGGCGACGGCTTTGGCCAGCAGGGCGGCGGTGCGGGTTTCGCCGAGCAGGTCGAGATCGTTGTTGCTCGCCGCGCCATCGGTGCCGACTGCAACATTGACCCCAGCCTGCCACAAACGCTCGACCGGGCAGAAGCCGCTCGCCAGCTTGAGGTTAGATTCCGGGCAGTGGATCACGCTGCTGTTGCTTTCTACCAGCAAGGCCAGATCGTCATCGCTGATCTGGGTCATGTGCACGGCCTGGAAGCGCGGCCCGAGCAAGCCCAGGCGAGCGAGGCGCGCCAATGGGCGTTCGCCGGTCTGCTCGATAGCTTGCTGCACCTCGAACGCGGTTTCATGCACGTGCATGTGAATCGAGGCGTCCAGTTCCTCGGCGATCACCCGGATTTTTTCCAGGTTCTCGTCGCCGACGGTGTAGGGTGCATGGGGGCCGAAAGTGACCTTGATGCGCTCGTGGTGCTTGAGGTCGCCGAACAACTCGACGCCCTGACGAATGGCTTCGTCGGCGCTGCTGGCGCCCGGAATCGGGAAGTCGAGGATGGGAATGGCGATCTGTGCGCGAATGCCGCTGTTATGCACGCGTTCGCTGGCGACTTTCGGGAAGAAGTACATGTCCGAGAAGCATGTGATGCCGCCCTTGATCTGCTCGGCGATCGCCAGGTCGGTGCCGTCGCGGACGAAGTCTTCGTCGACCCATTTGCCTTCGGCCGGCCAGATGTGGTTTTCCAGCCAGGTCATCAGCGGCAAGTCATCGGCCAGGCCGCGGAACAAGGTCATCGCCGCATGGCCATGAGCGTTGATCAGTCCGGGCGCCAACAAGACATCCGGCAATTCGAGGATTTGCGTGGCGTTACACTTCAGCGCTTCGGCGCGCGGGCCGATAAACACGATGCGACCGTCGCGGATACCCAGGCCGTGCGCCTTGAGCACCACGCCTGCGGGTTCGACGGGGACCAGCCAGGTCGGCAGCAATAACAGGTCGAGCGCAATGGCAGGTTTCGGCATCGAGGGTCGGTTCCAGTGCTTTTGTAAAGGATGGCGAAGTATACCCGAGCGTCTTCGCGGGGGGATCGCTATAATCGGCGGCTTTTGTTCATGAGTGCGGGGTGTGGGATGCGCGATCGACTGTTGGCTGCGGAGAAAGTGAAGGCCATCGATTGGCGTGATGGCGCGCTGCACCTGCTGGATCAGCGTATTTTGCCGTTCGAGGAAACCTGGATTGCCTACACCAGCGCCGCCGGCGTGGCCGAGGCGATTCGTTCGATGGTCGTGCGCGGCGCGCCGGCCATTGGCATCAGTGCCGCCTACGGTATTGTCCTCGCCGCGCGGGCACGGATTGCCGAAGGGGGCGACTGGTATGCGGCCCTGGAGGAGGATTTTGCCTTGCTGGCCGATTCGCGTCCGACCGCGGTCAATCTGTTTTGGGCGTTGAATCGCATGCACGACCGCCTCGATCGGCTCAAGGACAATGTCGATCCGCTGGTGGCGCTGGAAGCAGAAGCCATCGCCATTCATGAAAGCGACCGCGAAGCCAACCTGACCATGGCCCAACTGGGCGTCGATCTGATCCGCAAGCATCAGGGCAATGCCCAGGCGATTCTGACCCACTGCAATACGGGCGCGCTGGCCACTGGCGGTTTTGGTACGGCGTTGGGGGTAATTCGTGCCGCGTTTATCGAAGGCATGGTCGAGCGTGTTTACGCCGATGAAACCCGTCCATGGCTGCAGGGTTCGCGCCTGACCGCGTGGGAACTGGCCAATGAAGGGATTCCGGTGACGCTGAACGCCGACGCCGCCGCCGCGCACATCATGAAGACCAAGGGCGTGACCTGGGTGATCGTCGGGGCTGACCGCATCACCGCCAATGGCGATGTGGCGAACAAGATCGGCACCTACCAACTGGCGGTCAACGCCATGCACCACGGTGTGCGCTTCATGGTCGTGGCACCGAGTTCGACCATCGACATGCATCTGGCCAGCGGCGACGACATTCCGATCGAGGAGCGCGACGGTGCCGAGTTGCTGGAAGTCGGCGGCAAGCGCGTCGGTGCGGACGTTGAGGCATTCAACCCGGTATTTGATGTCACCCCGGCGGACCTGATCGACGCGATCGTCACCGAGAAAGGCATCGTCGAGCGCCCGGACACGGCGAAAATGGCCCAGTTGATGTGCCGCAAGCGCCTGCATTGAAGGGCTGTGGCGTCTGCAGGGACGCCATCGCGAGCAGGCTCACTCCTACAATTTTGTGTCGAACGCAAATCCTGTAGGAGTGAGCCTGCTCGCGATGAGGCCAGAAAAGTCAATAAACAACCCCAAACCAGGCCAATATTTCACATTCAAAGAAGCTCTAAGCCTCTCTCGTCCCCCTCAAGCCTGTCACCGGTCAACTAACTATGCTCCATGCGCATCTGGGGGATAGGTGCGTGGCGGCCTTTGTGATAACATCCGGCGTTTTCCGAGGCAGCTCCACGGAGCTGTCTTTACTGCGCAAATCCACTCTCCAGATTGTTGATTTGTCGTAAGTCGGCGCATGGCACTCGGCCGGCCCCGACGAGCTTCGTTGCTCCCAAATGGATATGACGAAGTTTCACCAGAAAAAGGAATCAGGCTTCTCATGGGCGAACTGGCCAAAGAAATCCTCCCGGTCAATATCGAAGACGAGCTGAAACAGTCCTACCTCGACTACGCAATGAGCGTGATCGTCGGCCGTGCACTGCCGGATGCGCGCGATGGCCTCAAGCCCGTGCACCGTCGCGTACTGTTCGCGATGAGCGAGCTGGGCAACGACTTCAACAAGCCGTACAAGAAATCTGCCCGTGTCGTCGGCGACGTGATCGGTAAGTATCACCCGCACGGTGACACCGCCGTGTACGACACCATCGTTCGTATGGCCCAGCCTTTCTCCCTGCGCTACCTGCTGGTTGACGGCCAGGGCAACTTCGGTTCGGTCGACGGTGACAACGCCGCGGCGATGCGATACACCGAAGTGCGCATGACCAAACTGGCGCACGAGCTGCTGGCTGACCTGCACAAGGAAACCGTGGATTGGGTGCCGAACTACGACGGCACCGAACTGATCCCGGCGGTCATGCCGACCCGCGTGCCGAACCTGTTGGTCAACGGTTCCAGCGGTATCGCCGTGGGCATGGCGACCAACATTCCGCCGCACAACCTCGGTGAAGTCATCGACGGTTGCCTGGCCCTCATCGACAATCCCGAGCTGACCGTCGATGAGCTGATGCAATACATCCCCGGTCCGGACTTCCCGACTGCCGCGATCATCAACGGTCGCGCCGGCATCATCGAAGCCTACCGCACCGGTCGCGGCCGCATTTACATGCGTGCCCGCTCGATCATCGAAGACATCGACAAGGTCGGTGGCCGTCAGCAGATCGTTATCACCGAACTCCCTTACCAGTTGAACAAGGCGCGTCTGATCGAGAAGATCGCCGAGCTGGTGAAAGAGAAAAAGCTCGAAGGCATCACCGAACTGCGCGACGAGTCCGACAAGGACGGTATGCGCGTCGTGATCGAGCTGCGTCGCGGCGAAGTGCCTGAGGTCATCCTCAACAACCTCTACGCCCAGACCCAGCTGCAATCGGTGTTCGGTATCAACATCGTTGCGCTGATCGACGGCCGCCCGCGCATCCTCAACCTCAAGGATCTGCTGGAAGCCTTCGTCCGTCACCGTCGCGAAGTGGTCACCCGCCGTACCGTGTTCGAACTGCGCAAGGCGCGCGAGCGTGGCCACATCCTCGAAGGCCAGGCCGTTGCCCTGTCGAACATCGACCCGGTGATCGCCCTGATCAAAGCCTCGCCAACTCCGTCGGAAGCCAAGGAAGCGCTGATCAGCACGCCTTGGGAATCCTCGGCTGTGGTGGCGATGGTTGAACGTGCCGGTGCTGATTCGTGCCGTCCGGAAAACCTCGATCCGCAATATGGCCTGCGCGAAGGCAAGTACTTCCTCTCGCCAGAACAGGCCCAAGCGATTCTGGAATTGCGCCTGCACCGTCTGACCGGTCTTGAGCACGAGAAGCTGCTGGCCGAGTATCAAGAGATTCTCAACCAGATCGGCGAGCTGATCCGCATCCTCAACAGCGCCGTGCGCCTGATGGAAGTGATCCGCGAAGAGCTGGAAGTGATCCGCGCCGAATATGGCGACCAGCGCCGCACCGAAATTCTCGATGCGCGTCTGGACCTGACCCTGGGTGACATGATCCCGGAAGAAGAGCGCGTCGTGACCATTTCCCACGGTGGCTACGCCAAGACCCAGCCGCTGGCTGCGTACCAGGCACAGCGTCGTGGCGGTAAAGGCAAGTCGGCCACCGGCGTCAAGGATGAGGACTACATCGCTCACCTGCTGGTCGCCAACAGCCACACCACGCTGTTGCTGTTCTCCAGCAAGGGCAAGGTGTACTGGCTCAAGACCTACGAGATTCCGGAAGCGTCCCGCGCTGCCCGCGGTCGTCCGCTGGTCAACCTGCTGCCATTGAGCGAGGGTGAATACATCACCACGATGCTGCCGGTCGATCTCGAAGCGATGAAGAAACGCGCTGACGAGGAAGAGGCCGAAGGCGTCGAGGCTGACGTTGAAGAAATCGAAAACAGCAACGAGACCGACGAAGAGCGTCGCGCCCGGATCAAGGCTGCCGACCGCAAGAAGGCACCGTTCATCTTCATGTCGACCGCCAACGGTACCGTGAAGAAAACTCCGCTGGTGGCCTTCAGTCGTCAGCGCAGCGTCGGCCTGATCGCGCTGGAGCTGGACGAAGGCGACATTCTGATTTCCGCCGCGATCACCGATGGCGAGCAGGAAATCATGCTGTTCTCCGACGGCGGCAAGGTCACGCGTTTCAAGGAATCCGAAGTACGCGCCATGGGCCGTACCGCTCGCGGTGTGCGCGGCATGCGTCTGCCAGAAGGGCAGAAGCTGATTTCCATGCTGATCCCGGAAGAAGGCAGCCAGATCCTCACCGCTTCCGAGCGTGGTTATGGCAAGCGCACTGCGATCACCGAGTTCCCTGAATACAAGCGTGGCGGACAGGGCGTAATCGCCATGGTCAGCAATGAGCGCAACGGCCGTCTGGTCGGCGCGGTTCAGGTGCAGGACGGTGAAGAGATCATGCTGATCTCCGATCAGGGCACGCTGGTGCGCACCCGTGTCGACGAAGTGTCGAGCCTGGGCCGTAACACTCAAGGCGTCACGCTGATCAAACTGGCCAAGGATGAAACCCTGGTCGGTCTGGAGCGGGTTCAGGAGCCTTCGGAAGTCGAAGGTGAAGAGTTCGAGGGTGAAGAGGGCGAGGAATTCGAGGGCACCGTCGGCATCGACGATGCTGGCGAAGACCAGCAACTCGACGCCGCAGCTGACGAAGAACCGCAAGAATAAGCGGACAAACAAGGGGGCGGATGAGAATTCGCCCCCTTGTTATTTGTCCGGTATGAAATATCGTCAGGCACGGATATTCCCTTGTAGGAGTGAGCCTGCTCGCGATAGCGGTGTGTCAGTCAACGCATGTTTATGTGACACACCGCTATCGCGAGCAGGCTCACTCCTACACTGGAAAGCGTTTCATCGCCGTTCCAGTGTCGACGGTCGATACGATTTAATGCGTGATATCAAATCAGAGCGAGATTGGATGTGAGCAAGCGAGCCTATAACTTCTGCGCCGGTCCTGCGGCGTTGCCTGAAGCTGTCCTGCAGCGCGCCCAGGGTGAACTCCTTGATTGGCACGGCAAGGGTCTGTCGGTCATGGAAATGAGCCATCGCAGCGATGAGTTCGTGTCCATCGCGACCCAGGCCGAGCAGGATCTGCGTGACCTGCTGAATATCCCGTCGAACTACAAAGTGCTGTTTCTGCAGGGTGGCGCCAGCCAACAGTTTGCGCAGATTCCCCTGAACCTGTTGCCGGAGGGCGGCGCGGCCGACTATATCGACACCGGTATCTGGTCGCAGAAAGCCATTGAAGAAGCCTCGCGCTACGGCCACGTCAATGTCGCCGCGACCGCCAAGCCTTACGACTATTTCGCCATTCCGGGCCAGAACGAGTGGAACCTGTCGAAAGACGCCGCTTATGTTCACTACGCGCCAAACGAAACCATCGGCGGTCTGGAATTCCAGTGGATTCCGCAAACCGGTGACGTTCCGCTGGTGGCTGACATGTCTTCGGACATCCTCTCGCGTCCGGTCGATATCTCGCGTTTCGGCATGATCTACGCCGGCGCGCAGAAGAACATCGGCCCGAGCGGCATCGTCGTCAACATCATCCGCGAAGACCTGCTTGGCAAGGCCCGCGCGCTGTGCCCGACCATGCTCGACTACAAGGTCGCGGCGGATAACGGCTCGATGTACAACACTCCGCCAACCCTGGCCTGGTACCTGTCCGGTCTGGTGTTCCAGTGGCTGAAAGAGCAGGGCGGCGTCGAAGCGATCGCCAGGCTCAACGACGTCAAGCAGCGAACGCTATACGACTTCATCGACGCCAGCGGCCTCTACAGCAACCCGATCAACAAGTCGGATCGCTCGTGGATGAACGTACCGTTCCGTCTGGCTGATGATCGTCTGGACAAGCCGTTCCTCGCCGGTGCTGACGCGCGCGGCTTGCTCAACCTCAAGGGCCACCGCTCCGTGGGCGGCATGCGCGCTTCTATCTATAACGCCGTCGACATCAACGCCGTCAACGCGCTGGTGGCGTACATGGCTGAATTCGAGAAGGAACACGGCTGATGTCCGAGCAAGAACTCAAGGCACTGCGCGTTCGCATCGACGCTCTGGACACTAAAGTTCTGGAGCTGATCAGTGAGCGTGCGCGTTGCGCCCAGGAAGTCGCGCGAGTAAAGATGGCCTCGCTGGCCGAAGGCGAAGTGCCGGTGTTCTATCGTCCCGAGCGCGAAGCTCAGGTGCTCAAGCGGGTGATGGAGCGCAATCAGGGGCCGCTGGGCAACGAAGAGATGGCGCGCTTGTTCCGCGAAATCATGTCCTCGTGCCTGGCGCTGGAGCAGCCACTGAAAGTGGCCTATCTCGGCCCTGAGGGCACCTTCACCCAAGCGGCCGCGATGAAGCATTTCGGTCATGCCGTGATCAGCAAGCCGATGGCGGCGATCGACGAAGTGTTCCGCGAAGTGGCAGCCGGTGCGGTGAATTTTGGCGTGGTGCCGGTGGAAAACTCCACCGAAGGCGCGGTCAACCACACCCTCGACAGCTTCCTCGAGCACGACATGGTGATCTGTGGCGAAGTCGAGCTGCGTATCCACCATCACCTGTTGGTGGGTGAAAATACCAAGACCGATAGCATCAGCCGTATTTACTCCCACGCACAGTCGCTGGCCCAGTGCCGCAAGTGGCTGGACGCGCATTATCCGAATGTCGAGCGCGTGGCGGTGTCGAGCAACGCCGAAGCGGCCAAGCGGGTGAAGGGCGAGTGGAACTCGGCGGCGATCGCCGGCGACATGGCGGCGGGCCTGTATGGCCTGACCCGTCTGGCCGAGAAAATCGAGGATCGCCCGGATAACTCGACGCGTTTCCTGATGATCGGTAATCAGGAAGTGCCGCCGACCGGCGACGACAAGACTTCGATCATCGTGTCCATGAGCAACAAGCCCGGCGCGCTCCACGAGCTGCTGGTGCCGTTCCATGACAATGGCATCGACCTGACCCGCATCGAGACCCGGCCGTCGCGCAGCGGCAAATGGACCTATGTGTTCTTCATCGACTTTGTCGGTCATCACCGTGATCCGTTGATCAAAGGTGTGCTGGAAAAGATCAGTCAGGAAGCAGTAGCACTCAAAGTGCTGGGTTCCTACCCGAAAGCAGTTCTCTAAGGGGCTAGCAAATGAGTGGCAACTTCCTCGCTCTGGCACAGCCGGGCGTGCAACAACTGTCGCCGTACGTTCCGGGCAAGCCTGTGGACGAACTGGCGCGTGAGCTGGACCTGGATCCGGCGAAAATCGTCAAACTGGCGAGCAACGAAAACCCGCTGGGCGCCAGCCCGAAAGCGCTGGCGGCGATCCGTGAAGAACTGGCCGAGCTGACGCGTTATCCGGACGGCAACGGTTTCGCCCTGAAATCGCTGCTGGCCGAGCAGTGCCGGGTCGAGCTGAATCAGGTCACGCTCGGCAATGGCTCCAACGACATTCTTGAGCTGGTCGCCCGCGCCTACCTGGCGCCGGGCCTGAATGCGGTGTTCAGCGAACACGCCTTCGCGGTGTATCCGATTGCGACTCAAGCGGTCGGCGCACAAGCCAAAGTGGTTCCAGCCAAAAACTGGGGGCATGACCTGCCGGCGATGCTGGCGGCCATCGATGCCAATACCCGTGTGGTGTTCATCGCCAACCCCAACAACCCGACCGGCACCTGGTTCGGCGCCGAAGCCCTGGACGAATTCCTCCAGGACGTTCCCGAGCATGTGCTGGTGGTGCTGGACGAGGCCTACATCGAGTACGCCGAAGGCAGCGATCTGCCTGACGGTCTGGATTTTCTCGCCGCTTACCCGAACCTGCTGGTGTCGCGAACGTTCTCCAAGGCTTATGGCCTGGCCGCGCTGCGTGTCGGTTATGGCTTGTCGACGCCTGTGGTGGCGGACGTGCTGAATCGGGTTCGCCAGCCGTTCAACGTCAACAGTCTGGCCCTTGCGGCGGCTTGCGCGGCGTTGAAAGACGAGGAGTATCTGGCGCAGAGCCGTCAGCTCAACGAGTCTGGCATGCAGCAGTTGCAAGCGGGCTGCCGTGAGCTGGGTCTGGGCTGGATCGAGTCCAAGGGCAACTTCATTTGCGTCGACCTTGGTCAAGAAGCCGCTCCGGTTTTTCAGGGCTTGTTGCGCGAAGGCGTGATCGTGCGCCCGGTCGCTAACTACGGCATGCCGAACCACCTGCGCGTGACCATCGGACTGCCGGCGGAAAACAGCCGTTTCCTCGAGGCGCTGCGCAAGGTTCTGGCTCGTGGTTGATGTCACTGCACTGCAACCTGCTGCACCTATGATCGGTCGCCTGGTGGTGGTCGGTCTGGGCTTGATCGGTGGTTCGTTTGCCAAGGGCTTGCGCGAAAGTGGCGTGTGCCGCGAAGTGGTCGGGGTCGATCTCGACCCGCAATCGCGCAAGCTCGCGGTTGAATTGGGTGTGGTTGATCGCTGTGAGGATGACTTGGCGCTGGCCTGTGTCGGCGCGGATGTGATTCAGCTGGCGGTGCCGATTCTGGCCATGGAAAAACTGCTCGCGCGTTTGGCTGTGATGGATCTGGGGCAAGCGATCCTTACGGATGTCGGCAGTGCCAAAGGCAACGTGGTGCGCGCCGCGACCGAAGCGTTCGGTGGCATGCCGGCGTGCTTCGTGCCGGGGCATCCAATCGCCGGTTCCGAGCAGAGCGGTGTGGAAGCCTCGAATGCCGAACTGTTCCGTCGCCACAAAGTAATCCTCACGCCGCTTGAGCAGACCGATCCCGTCGCGCTGGCAGTGGTTGATCGTCTGTGGCGCGAATTGGGGGCCGATGTCGAGCATATGCAGGTCGAGCGTCACGACGAAGTGCTGGCCGCGACCAGCCATCTGCCGCACCTGCTGGCCTTTGGTCTGGTCGATTCGTTGGCCAAGCGCAATGAAAATCTGGAGATCTTCCGTTACGCTGCCGGTGGTTTTCGCGATTTCACAAGAATCGCCGGAAGCGACCCGGTGATGTGGCACGACATCTTTCTCGCCAATCGCGAGGCTGTCCTGCGCACACTCGATACATTTCGCAGCGACCTCGACGCCTTGCGCGACGCGGTCGATGCAGGGGATGGGCACCAATTGTTGGGCGTCTTCACGCGCGCCCGGGTTGCCCGCGAGCATTTCAGTAAAATCCTGGCCCGCAGGGCCTATGTGGACGCTATGAATTCCAACGATCTGATTTTCCTGGCTCAACCTGGTGGCCGCCTGTCCGGTCGGATTCGCGTACCGGGTGACAAATCGATTTCCCACCGTTCGATCATGCTCGGCTCGCTGGCCGAAGGCGTCACCGAAGTCGAAGGCTTCCTTGAGGGCGAAGATGCCCTGGCGACCTTGCAGGCGTTTCGCGACATGGGCGTGGTCATCGAAGGCCCGCACCACGGCCGCGTGACCATCCACGGTGTTGGCCTGCACGGCCTGAAGCCTGCGCCGGGCCCGATCTATCTGGGCAACTCCGGCACCTCGATGCGTCTGCTGTCCGGCCTGTTGGCGGCGCAGAACTTTGACTGCACCCTGACCGGCGACGCTTCGCTGTCCAAGCGTCCGATGAATCGCGTGGCCAATCCATTGCGCGAGATGGGCGCGGTGATCGAAACCGCCGCTGAAGGTCGTCCGCCGATGACTATCCGTGGCGGGAACAAGCTCAAGGGCCTGACCTACACCATGCCGATGGCCAGCGCCCAGGTGAAATCCTGCCTGCTGCTCGCCGGTCTGTACGCTGAAGGCAAGACCACCGTCACCGAACCGGCGCCGACCCGTGACCACACCGAGCGCATGCTGCGTGGCTTCGGCTACCCGGTCAGCGTCGACGGTGCCACGGCCTCGGTCGAATCCGGCGGCAAACTCACCGCGACTCATATCGAGGTGCCGGGCGATATCTCGTCTTCGGCGTTTTTCCTGGTGGCGGCGTCGATTGCTGAAGGCTCGGAGCTGGTGCTTGAGCACGTCGGCATCAATCCGACCCGTACCGGCGTGATCGACATCCTGCGTCTGATGGGTGCCGATATCACTCTGGAGAACCAGCGCGAAGTCGGTGGCGAGCCAGTGGCTGACTTGCGCGTGCGGGCAGCTAAACTCAAAGGTATCGAGATTCCCGAAGAACTGGTTCCGCTGGCGATCGACGAATTCCCGGTCCTGTTCGTCGCGGCTGCATGTGCTGAAGGCCGCACCGTGCTGACCGGTGCCGAAGAACTGCGGGTCAAGGAATCGGATCGCATTCAGGTCATGGCGGACGGTTTGCTGGCGCTGGGCGTCAAGTGCGAGCCGACCCCGGACGGCATCATCATCGACGGCGGCCAGATCGGCGGCGGTGAAGTGCATGGTCATGGCGACCACCGTATCGCGATGGCCTTCAGTGTTGCCTCGTTGCGCGCGACTGCACCGATCCGCATTCACGATTGCGCCAACGTCGCAACCTCGTTTCCCAACTTCCTCGCGCTGTGCGGGCAGGTCGGTATTCGTGTGGCACAAGAGGCTCAGTCGTGAAAAACATTGCACCGGTCATCACCATCGACGGGCCAAGCGGCTCTGGCAAAGGCACGGTTGCCGGGATTCTGGCCAAACGTCTGGGCTGGAATCTGCTGGATTCCGGTGCGCTTTATCGCCTGCTGGCGTTCGCGGCGCACAACCATGGTGTCGACCTGACCAATGAAGAACTGCTGAAGAAGCTTGCCGCTCATCTGGATGTTCAGTTCATTGCGGCGACCGAAGGTCAGTTGCAGCGGATCATTCTGGAAGGCGACGAAGTCAGCGATGTCATCCGCACCGAGAGCGTTGGTTCCGGCGCTTCGCAAGTGGCTGCGCTGCCTGCCGTGCGCGAGGCACTGCTGCAGCGCCAGCGTGCATTCCAGGAAGCGCCGGGCCTGGTCGCCGATGGCCGTGACATGGGTACGGTGGTTTTTCCTGATGCACCGCTGAAGATTTTCCTCACTGCCAGTGCCGAGGAGCGGGCGCGCCGTCGATATTTGCAGTTGAAGGGTAAAGTCGAGGGTGTTAGTCTGTCGAGTCTGCTAGATGAGATCCGTGCACGCGATGAGCGTGACACCCAGCGCGCAGTAGCCCCGCTCAAGCCGGCGGCCGACGCGATACAGCTGGATTCCACGGAGCTTTCCATCGATCAGGTGCTTGAACGCATCATGAGTGAGATCGCCATTCGCGATCTCGCCGGGTGACCAAGAGGGTCGCAGGGGACCAGTCATAGTCCTGCGATGCTTCTTTTAAATGAAACTAACCCACACCGTCTGGGGTGTGGAGATGGGCGTTTACTTCGCCCTCATCTACAGGAATTAAAATGAGCGAAAGCTTTGCGGAACTCTTTGAAGAAAGCCTGAAAACCCTGAACCTTCAGGCAGGCTCCATCATCACCGGTGTTATCGTTGATATCGATTACCAGGCTCGCTGGGTAACCGTTCACGCTGGTCTGAAGTCTGAAGCACTCATCCCGCTTGAGCAGTTCTACAACGATGCTGGCGAACTGAACATCAACGTTGGTGATGAAGTTCACGTTGCTCTGGATTCGGTTGAAGACGGCTTTGGCGAAACCAAGCTGTCCCGTGAAAAAGCCAAGCGCGCTGAATGCTGGATCGTTCTGGAAGCAGCCTTCGCAGCCGAGGAAGTGGTCAAGGGCGTTATCAACGGTAAGGTTAAAGGCGGCTTCACTGTCGACGTTAACGGCATCCGTGCGTTCCTGCCAGGTTCCCTGGTTGACGTCCGTCCAGTGCGCGACACCACGCACCTGGAAGGCAAAGAGCTGGAATTCAAGGTCATCAAGCTGGACCAGAAGCGCAACAACGTTGTCGTTTCCCGTCGCAGCGTCCTCGAAGCCGAGAACTCCGCCGAGCGTGAAGCTCTGCTGGAATCCCTGCAGGAAGGCCAGCAAGTCAAAGGTATCGTCAAGAACCTCACCGATTACGGCGCATTCGTCGATCTGGGTGGCGTGGACGGCCTGCTGCACATCACCGACATGGCCTGGAAGCGCATCAAGCATCCTTCCGAGATCGTTAACGTTGGTGACGAAATCGACGTCAAGGTTCTGAAATACGATCGCGAACGCAACCGTGTTTCCCTGGGCCTGAAGCAACTGGGCGAAGATCCATGGGTTGCTATCAAAGCCCGTTACCCAGAAGGCACTCGCGTAACCGCTCGTGTTACCAACCTGACCGACTACGGCTGCTTCGCTGAGCTGGAAGAAGGCGTTGAAGGTCTGGTACACGTTTCGGAAATGGACTGGACCAACAAGAACATCCACCCTTCGAAAGTCGTACAAGTCGGCGACGAAGTGGAAGTCATGGTTCTGGACATCGACGAAGAGCGTCGTCGTATCTCCCTGGGCATCAAGCAGTGCAAGTCGAACCCATGGGAAGACTTCTCTGGCCAGTTCAACAAGGGCGACAAGATCTCCGGCACCATCAAGTCGATCACCGATTTCGGTATCTTCATTGGTCTGGACGGCGGCATCGACGGTCTGGTTCACCTGTCCGACATCTCCTGGAACGAAGTGGGCGAAGAAGCCGTACGTCGTTTCAAGAAGGGCGACGAGCTGGACACCGTCATCCTGTCGGTTGACCCAGAGCGCGAGCGCATCTCCCTGGGCATCAAGCAACTGGAAAGCGATCCGTTCTCCGAGTACGTCTCGGTTAACGACAAGGGCGCTATCGTGACCGGTACCGTGAAAGAAGTTGACGCCAAAGGCGCCATCATCGTTCTGGCCGACGACATCGAAGCTACCCTGAAAGCCTCCGAAATCAGCCGTGACCGCGTTGAAGACGCGCGCAACGTTCTGAAAGAAGGCCAGGAAGTTGAAGCCAAGATCATCAGCGTTGATCGCAAGAGCCGCGTAATCCAGCTCTCGATCAAGTCGAAAGACGATGCTGAAGAGAAAGAAGCCATCCAGAGCCTGAAAGCGGCTCCGGAAGGCGAAGCAGCCGACACCACCATGGCGGCACTGCTGCGTCAAGCAATGGCCAAACAGAACTGAGTTCTGCTTGATCATTAAAAAGGGCGACTTCGGTCGCCCTTTTTTGTGCCTGCGATTTGGCAATACGGCTCGGCTGTGAAACCAATCGCTTCGCTTGCGGGTCTGTTTCTTTAATCGGATCAATCGCCTATTCGCGACTAAGCTTCGTCTAAGCGTGTAAGCGTCGGGCTTGGCCTGGCATAAGGAAGTGGATGAACAAGTTGATTGTCGTTGCAGCGATATTGGCATTGGCGGGTTGCACGACCAGTGCAAAGACCCATGCCGTACGTGGTGTAAGCGGTATCGAGGTCGACTGCTCCGGGCTGGGTTCTGGCTGGGAGAAGTGCCATAAGCGCGCTGCGAAGGAGTGCAAGGGGGCGGGTTACAAGGTCGTCACGCGGTCAGACGATGCCAAGGATGAAGATGAATATCCTTTTGGGTTCAACCCGGCAGGTTACCTGACCCGGACCATGTTGGTGATCTGTCGTTAAGTGCGCGACTGCCACCCGGCATCGATTCGATGCCCTGAAAATGGGCGTTTTGACGCTGGCGAAGATATGTCAATCCCTGGGCTGTTCAAAATCTTCCGGGCATGCTAAAACCTTTCAAGCGCTGATCTAGCTGCTTGAAAAAGAAGGGAAAAATATGACGAAGTCGGAGTTGATCGAACGAATTGTCACCCATCAAGGGCTACTCTCATCCAAGGATGTGGAGCTGGCCATCAAGACCATGCTTGAACAAATGTCTCAGTGCCTCGCCACCGGTGATCGCATCGAGATCCGTGGATTTGGCAGCTTCTCCCTGCACTACCGCGCGCCACGTGTCGGCCGCAATCCAAAGACCGGCCAGTCGGTCAGTCTTGACGGCAAATTCGTTCCGCATTTCAAGCCGGGCAAGGAATTGCGTGATCGTGTGAATGAGGAAGAGGAGGAGGGCGCTTGATCTTCGCTACTCAAATTCAAGGGGGCGTGAATGCGTAACCTGAAACGCATATTGCTTGGCGTATTTCTTCTATTAATGGTTCTGGTTGTCCTGGCGTTCGTGCTGGAGAACCAGCAGTCGGTCGCGCTTTTGTTTCTGGGTTTTTCCGGGCCGCAGTTGCCAGTGTCACTGGTCGTGGTGTTGGCATTGCTTATCGGCATGTTGATCGGGCCGCTGCTGGGCTGGTTTCTGGGACGCTCCTCCAGAGCGGCGCGCAAGCGACTGGTCTGAAACCGACAGGTGCAGGACATCTGTCGAAATTGCGCCTCAGCCTGTCTTTATCCATTAGTAAAACCATCATTAAGCTGTAAAATGCGCCCCTTGTTCGATCGTGCCTTTATGCATGTCGATTCAGACTGACTCTGACAGATGCCAACGGCGAGTGGCTTCTGCATTCATGGATTAGGCCGCGCTCACTGGCAGCGCTGTCCGCAGCTCAAGGGTATCGTTTCGCGTGAAAATTCTAGTTACCGGCGGCGCCGGCTTTATTGGCTCGGCAGTCATCCGTCACATCATCTCCAACACTTCCGATGCTGTGGTTAACGTCGATAAACTGACTTACGCTGGCAATCTGGAATCCCTGGCGGAAGTCAGCCAGAGTTCGCGTTACGCCTTCGAGCGCGTCGATATCTGTGATCGTGATCAGATTGATCGCGTACTGCGTGAGCACCAGCCGGATGCAATCATGCACTTGGCCGCAGAGTCCCACGTCGATCGTTCGATCTCCGGCCCGTCCGAGTTCATCCAGACCAACATCATCGGTACCTACACGCTGCTCGAAGCTGCGCGCCATTACTGGGCAGCACTGGACGACACGCGTAAAGCCAACTTCCGCTTCCACCACATTTCGACCGATGAGGTTTACGGAGACCTCGAAGGTCCGGAAGACCTCTTCACCGAAACCACGCCTTATCAGCCGAGCTCGCCATACTCCGCCAGCAAAGCCAGTTCTGATCATCTTGTTCGAGCCTGGGCCCGCACCTATGGCCTGCCGACACTGGTGACCAACTGCTCGAACAACTACGGCCCATGCCACTTCCCTGAGAAGCTGATCCCGCTGATCATTCTCAATGCGCTGGAAGGCAAACCGCTGCCTGTATATGGCCAGGGTAATCAGGTTCGTGACTGGCTGTATGTCGAAGATCACGCCCGTGCGTTGTACAAAGTCGTCACCGAAGGCGTCATCGGTGAGACATACAACATCGGCGGTCATAACGAGAAACAAAACATCGAAGTGGTGCATACCCTGTGTGCGTTGCTCGATGAGTTGCGTCCTGATTCGGCTCACCGTCCGCATGCCAGTCTGATTACTTATGTTCAGGATCGCCCTGGGCATGACGTGCGTTATGCAATCGACGCGAGCAAGATCCAGCGTGAACTGGGCTGGACACCTGAAGAGACGTTTGAAACCGGCATTCGCAAAACTGTCGAGTGGTATCTGAATAACACTGAGTGGGTTGAGCACGTGAAGAGCGGTAGCTATCAGCAGTGGATTGATCAGAACTATTCGGATCGCTCGAACAACGCATGAAAATTTTACTTCTAGGCAAAAATGGCCAAGTGGGCTGGGAGCTGCAACGTGCTCTTTCGCCGCTTGGTGAATTGGTCGCTCTTGATCGTCATACAGTTGATGGTCTGAGCGGTGATCTGTCAGATCCTGAAGTCTTGCGTGCGACGATTCGGCAGGTAAGGCCCGACGTTATCGTTAATGCGGCTGCCTATACGGCGGTCGACAAAGCTGAGTCGGAAACCGAGTTGGCGGATCGCGTAAACGGCCTTGCAAGTGGCGTTATGGCAGAAGAAGCCGAAGCGCTGGGCGCCTGGCTGGTCCACTATTCGACGGATTACGTCTTCAGCGGCCAGGGCGTCACGCCATGGCAGGAGACGGATGCTGTTGCACCGGTGAACCATTACGGCTCCAGCAAGCTCGCCGGCGAGCAGGCAATTATCGCGTCGGGTTGCAAGCATCTTATCTTCCGTACGAGTTGGGTTTATGGTGCTCGCGGCAACAACTTCGCAAAGACTATGCTGCGGTTGGCGAAGGATCGCGAGACGTTGAGCGTGATTGCGGATCAGATCGGAGCACCGACCGGGGCTGATCTGATTGCCGACGTTACAGCGCTGACCATCCAACAAATTACCAGGCGTCCCGAGTTGGCCGGCATCTATCACTTGGCTGCTGCGGGCGAAGTGTCCTGGCATGGATATGCCAGTCATGTGATTGCCTTCGCAAAAAGCCAAGGCGAGGAATTGGCTGTGACGACGGTCAATCCGATCGAAACAACTGCCTATCCAACGCCTGCACGCCGACCTCTGAACTCGCGCTTGAACACTCAGAAGCTGCGCGACAATTTTTCTCTACACTTGCCGGATTGGCAAAGTGGTGTAACCCGAATGCTTAGGGAAGTTCTGAACAAATGACCACGACAAATCGTAAAGGCATCATCCTCGCCGGTGGATCGGGCACTCGTCTGCATCCATTGACTCTTGGTGTGTCGAAACAGATGTTGCCGATTTACGACAAGCCGATGATCTTTTATCCGCTGTCGGTTCTGATGCTGGCAGGTATGCGTGAGATTCTGATCATCTCAACGCCCGAAGATTTGCCGTGCTTTCGCAAATTGCTCGGTGATGGAAGTCTGTATGGCATCACGCTGACCTATGCGGAGCAGCCAAGTCCTGATGGGCTGGCGCAAGCCTTCATCATTGGTGAAGAATTCATTGGTGATGATCCTTGCTGCCTGATTTTGGGTGACAATATTTTTCACGGTCAGCATTTCTCCGACAACTTGCGCTCTGCCTGCTCTCAGCAGTCGGGGGCGACGGTGTTCGGATACCATGTTTCTGATCCTGAGCGCTTTGGTGTGGTGGAGTTCGATGCAAACGGCCGTGCGCTGAGTATCGAAGAGAAACCGCCCAAGCCGAAGTCCAGCTATGCCGTCACGGGCTTGTACTTCTATGACAATAAGGTTGTCGAGATTGCCAAGGGAATCAAGCCTTCTGCGCGCGGCGAACTTGAAATTACAGACATAAATCGGGCCTATCTGAATGACGGCTCCTTGAGCGTCGAGCTGCTTGGTCGCGGTTTCGCATGGCTGGATACCGGGACTCACGAATCGCTTCTCGAGGCCAGCCACTTTGTCCACACGATAGAACATCGGCAAGGCTTCAAAGTGGCCTGCCTGGAAGAAATTGCCTTCAACAACGGCTGGATTGATGTGGCGCAGCTGGGGCAACAAGCAGAACGCTTGAAAAAAACAGGGTATGGGCAATACCTGCAGCGACTGGTGGAAACGGGTCAAATCTGATCTCGGCCAAGATAATTCGGTGAGCCCTTCTTTTGGGTAATGCAAGGCTGATATAGCGGTGGTACCCATTAAAGTTGCGATTTTGCTTGCCGCCTATAACGGCATGGCATGGCTCGAAGAACAGATTGCTTCGATTCTTTGCCAGCACGGAGTGGAGCTCAGTCTTTATATCAGTATCGACCCCTCAACGGATGGTACTGAAGCCTGGTGCGCAGACCTTGCAGCCCGGCATGACTGTGTGACGGTGCTGCCTACTGAGGAGCGGTATGGCGGCGCCGCGCGGAACTTCTATCGGCTGGTTCGTGATGTCGATGTGGAGGCGTTCGATTTCATTGCATTCTCCGATCAGGACGATATCTGGTTGCCTGAAAAGTTAAAGCGTGCCGCTGACGTTCTTGCTACTGGCGAATATTGCGCGTATTCAAGCAACGTCACGGCTTTTTGGGAGGATGGGCGGTCTGTTCTTCTAAATAAGGCTCAGCCCCAGGTCGCATGGGATCATTTATTTGAGGCGGCAGGTCCGGGTTGTACTTACGTACTCAGTCGTGCATTGGCTAGGCATTTGAAACAGTCGATGCTGATCAACTGGCCTATGCTGCAAAACGTAACCCTGCACGACTGGTTCTGTTACGCCTTTGCGCGCAGTCACGGATATCGTTGGTTTATTGATCCTGTGCCTACCATGTGGTATCGCCAGCACGAGAACAATCAAGTGGGCGCCAATACCGGAATTGCCACGCTGATGGTGCGATACAAAAAAATCCACGATGGCTGGTGGTTCAACCAGGTGCGATTGATCGTACGATTGATGGGCTTGGATTCGGATCCGTTTGTTCGGCGATGGTCGAAGCTGGGTCGCTGGGACTTACTCAAGCTGTCCCTAAGTGCTGCGAGTTGTCGGCGCCGTCGGCGAGATAAAGTACTGTTTTTTGTTACGTGTTGGCTGACGGCGCTGGCCGGAGGGGTGCGTAAATGACCTCTCGACGGGTTCTGGTCACGGGCGCTAACGGTTTTGTCGGTAGGGCTGTCGTTCTTCGCTTGTTGCGCGATCAGGTCTTGATGCCAGTCGCCGCTGTTAGAAGTGCGTCTTGTTTGTCGGGTTTGTGTCCGACAGTGATATTCGATCTCTCCAGTGCGAAAGAACTGCCTGAACTCGAAGCCATTGACGTGGTGATTCATGCGGCCGCGCGCGTGCATGTCATGAAGGAGTCGTCTCCGGATGCGCTGGCGGCGTTCAGAAAAGTAAATGTAGATGGCACGGTGAGGCTCGCGAGAAAAGCGGCGCAATCCGGTGTCAGGCGCTTTATTTTTATCAGTTCGATAAAGGTGAATGGCGAGATAACGCTCCCGGGACGTCCATTCAGGGCTGACGATGTGCCGGCGCCGCAGGATCCTTACGGCGTTTCCAAGCTGGAGGCAGAGCAAGCTTTGAGGTCTATTGGCCGCGAAACGGGGATGGAGATTGTCATCGTCAGGCCTCCTCTTGTATACGGTCCGGGGGTAAGGGCCAATTTTCAACGGGTGATGAGCTTGCTGACGAGGCGTTTACCCTTGCCAATGGGTTCAATCGACAATCGGCGCAGTCTGGTGGGTATCAATAATCTTGTCGATCTGATTGTGACCTGTATTGATCGCGATGCTGCCAGGAATCAAACTTTTCTAGTCAGCGATGATAAGGATTTGTCCACAAGTGAGTTATTGCGTTGCCTGCAGGCAACAATAGGCAGAAAGGCATTATTGCTGCCCTTTCCTGAGCTACTGCTCACCGCGGCATTAAGACTTTTTGGTATGGGCTCGGTCTCGCAGCGGTTGTGTGGTTCATTGCAGGTTGATATCTCGCAGACCAAGAAAACCCTCGATTGGACTGCACCTTATTCTCCAGAAAAAGAGTTACAAAAAACTGCGTTAAAGTTCCTTGAGTCTACCAATGATTAGTTGCGGGTTTAGACGTTTGGATGTTTCGGTTGGATGCCTGTTGCCCCTATGTTTGCAGATAATTACGGGGCTGTATCTTTTTTGTGCTCTGATGTATAATGGTCGGTATTTTAAAATCGATTTTATGAAGTCGGTGTGGCAGGTTTGATTGAGCATTGATTCGAAATATTTTGTTTGTGGAGCACCTTGCCAGGATTACTTAAGGGATTGACGTGGTGACAGGGATGGAGAGGTGTTCGGTGGAGGTTGTCATGAGTTCGTATCGAGTTTGCGCATGCTTAACTAACCAATCGCTTTTCTCTAATCAATAAGATGGAATTGAAATGAAGTTAGGTGAAGTGAATTTTTTCGCAGCGTGCGTTAAGGATGTGGCGATATATTCTGGACGTTGCAGGCCAGTCATCGTTGAGGTGGGTAATGGTCGGTCAAGCCAAGTTGTAAGTGATGCAGATAATTTCATGGGTGATGCAGAGGTTCGCTGTTAATGGAAAAGTTTTCGATTTCGCCTCTGCATATGGTCAATAGTTTCTGGAAAAACCGCGGACTTATCAAAGCCTTGGTGAAGCGTGAAATTGTTGGGCGTTATCGCGGTTCCGTTATGGGGATTCTTTGGTCGTTTCTGATCCCTATATTCATGCTTAGCGTCTACACACTCGTGTTCAGCGTTATCTTCAAGGCGCGCTGGGGGGCGGGGAGCGACTCAAAAGTCGAGTTTGCGCTTGTGCTCTTTGCGGGGCTGTTGGTATATAACTTTTTTGCCGAGTGCATAAATAAATCCCCGATGTTGATTACCAGCAATATTAATTATGTGAAAAAGGTCATCTTTCCACTTGAAATTCTTCCGTGGGTTAGCATGGGAGCTGCTTTGTTTCATGCATTGATCAGCTTGAGCGTATGGATCGCTGCTTATGCTTTGCTCTTCGGTGTGCCGCATTTGACGGTGTTCCTAATACCGTTGGTATTTCTGCCGCTTATATTGTTTGTGATGGGCTTCTCCTGGCTGCTTGCGGCGTCTGGAGTTTTTCTGCGTGACATATCGCAACTCATTGGCATTCTGACAACGACGTTGATGTTTTTGTCTCCGATCTTTTATCCGGCGACGGCTATTCCCGAAGAATTTCGCAGTCTGCTTTTCATGAACCCTTTGACGCCAGTGATTGAATTGGCGCGAGGCGTATTATTTTTTGGGCAGAGTATTGACTGGACGCTCTACTCGCTCTGCATGGCGGTTTCCATCGTTGTCTGCTGGCTGGGTTTCGCCTGGTTCCAAAAAACAAGAAAGGGGTTTGCTGATGTCCTCTGATATCTCGATCAAAGTTGAGAACCTGAGCAAGTGTTATCACATCTACGACAAGCCCAGCGACCGACTGCTTCAAATGCTGTCCCCGGTCAGGAAACAATACTATAAAGAATTCTGGGCGCTCCGCGATCTATCGTTTGAGGTCAAACGCGGAGAGTCCATCGGGATCCTTGGTCGCAATGGCTCGGGTAAATCGACGCTTCTGCAAATGATCTGCGGCACGCTGAATCCGACTACGGGCAGTGTCCAGACATTTGGCCGAATCGCGGCGCTGCTCGAACTCGGCTCTGGATTCAACCCGGACTTTACCGGGCGTGAGAATATTTTTTTGAACGGCACGATCCTTGGCCTTACTCAAAAAGAAATCGAAGATCGTTTTGACGCTATCGCTGCTTTCGCAGACATCGGTGATCACCTTAATCAGCCGGTTAAAACTTATTCGAGCGGGATGCTGGTTCGTTTGGCATTTGCGGTACAGGTCCAGGTGACACCGGATATTCTGATTGTCGATGAGGCGTTAGCGGTTGGCGATGCACTATTCCAGAAGCGCTGCTTCCAGCAAATTGAGAAGCTGATTTCGGATGGCACCACGCTTCTCTTTGTTTCTCACGATCAAGAAAGCGTACGAACCCTGACTCACCGCGCTTTGCTTCTTCACAAAGGGGTGAGGAAGATGTGGGGAAAATCATCTGATGTGGTTCTTGAATATCGTCGGATGCTTCATGAAGATGAACGCCAAAGCTTTCTTGAATATGGCGCGAAATTAACAGCGAACGCTGCGGCCGCCGCGAGCACAGTGAAAGAGCCGAAGGCGAAAGGGATCGAGCTTTCGCAGACACACAACAAAGTCAAATCGTTTGGCGATCTCGAAGCCGAGATACTGGGTGTGAAGATACTTGACTCCAAAGGCGTTGAGGTCTCGCATTTCTATATCGGCGAGCGCATGACGATCAAGGTGTTTTTGCGAGCAAACGTTGACCTCAATAATGTTAACGTAGCATTTCGCATACGAAACAAGGAAGGTGTCAAAATCACTTCGTGGGGGACGTTGAATCATGATATGCGGGCGTCCCTGAAGAACTCTGATCAGTCGGAAATCATCTGGTTGAAGAACTTCAGTGCCGGTGCAGAGTTTGCGGTTGAATTTGATGCGGCTTGCACCCTTGGAGCGAATCTTTACGAAGTACAGGCAACCGTGACTCGTGAGCATGATATGTACTACGGATCGCAGCAAATACTGCACTGGATGGATGAGGCCGCGTTCTTTACCGTTGCAATTAAACAGCAGGAATACGTTGTTGGCGGAGTTTGTGATTTAGGTTTTGAGCAGAAACTTATAGAGCATTCAATATGAAAGTTGCGATTTTCAACGATACCAGCAGCTACCACCATATAGGTTGCCTCGCCGTTTCGGATGCTCATGACCGGATGCTTTCCGAAGCGGGCGCCACTGTTGAGTTTCGGCACTTCGTCAATGAGTTCCACGACCTTTGGCAGGGTGATGAAAAGACCACGCATGAGTTTATTGCCAATAGTTTGTTGGCGGCAGAAATTGCTTCAGTAGATGCAGTTGTGGTCAATGGCGAAGGCACTATCCATCATGGATCAGGTCTCCATCTGCTTGCCATTCTCGCTTATGCTCAGCTATTGGGTAAGCGCACCATTCTGGTGAATGCGGTCTTGCAAGATGTGCCTGTCTATCTTGACGTCTTGACAAAGCTTGATGACTTGACGGTCCGAGAGGTTAACTCGTTCAGATATCTGGCCAGTCTGGGGATAGACGCGCGACTCGTACCTGATTCTATTATTGGGGCTCGGTTTAATCCTGGTGTTGATGAAGCCTATCGCGACAAAGTAATAATCACTGACTGTCATCTGTCCCGTGAAGACGTAAAGCGGGAGTTGGAAACAGCCTCTGAAGCGTTTGCGGCGGAATGTGTTTATTTTCCTCTGGAATACGAAAATAGCGTAAACGACTGGCGAGATACATTGCGGAAGTTTCGCGCGGCAAAGCTTGTCATTACCGGTCGTCATCATGCCGTTTATCTGGCATTGCTTTCGGGCACTCCGTTTGTTGCCCTGCCTTCGAACACCTGGAAGATCGAAGGAACGCTGGAACAGTTGGGCGGAATGTTCGCCATGTGGAAGGAGGGAGACATCGTTGACATGGCGCATGCAGCCATAGCGACCCCTGAGTTATTTAAGCCTGTTTTTACCCATGACTTGATCGTCAAACCGCTGAGTACGTTCGTCAAGCTGCGTGATAGCGGTGTACCCAAGTCTATGCTGGACATCGAAGTGTATAAGGATTTGGCGATGAAATACTTCTCGCCATTATCTGATGTATTGATTTTGGGCTCTAATGCGAGTCTGTGCTTATTTCAAAACTACTCTATTGCACGGAACTTCATTTTCAGTGAAGTTCCGTTATCGATATTGGTTGAGCGCACAATAGATGCGACTGCTCTACAGGGCGTTATCCCCGCGTTGGATCGGGACGTGGACTCAATCGTTTGTGTCGATGCGGTGGTTGACTCGGCGGGCTTTGCGCTGCTGGCGGCTCTGGCCGAGAAAAAATTGCGGCCTGGTGGCCGTCTTTTGGTTCGGTGTTCGAACGCTGAGCACGCAGTCGGTATTTTTACCGCTGACGAGACTTCATCACTTGAGTCCAAGGGACTGCTTTTTGAAAAAAGTCTGAACGTCGGCCCGCTGCGGAAACAGCATGCAAAGCCTGAATGGATTGTTACTTTTTTCAGAAGTCCGCTCGTAAAGTATGCCGCTCCGTATGAAGAGCGGAACCTGCCACAGTTTAACGGCAATACGCACCTGGTTGATTTTGCCCAGTACTACGAGAACCCCTGGATTGTCCATTCCGTCGTGGAAATTCCGTGGAGGATCAAGAATCCAGAGCAATTGTTCAAGTTGTCTGAACAAATACTTCTGAATTCGAGCGGGGCTAGTGCGGACTACGGGGCAGCATTGGCAGTTCTCGGGTGGAGATACTTTGAAGGCGATTCGGCTGCAGAGTTGTCGAGTTGGGGAGAGGCGGTTGAAACTTATCTGAAGAATGAATATTCGGATAATCCACACGTCCGCAGATGGTGTGTTTCGTTAAATTATCTCAAGGCCCGCTTTTGTCATCGTGCTTCCAGGCAGCAGTGTGCGCTGCAATATTACAAGCGTGTCGTTGACAGCGAGATATTCAGTATCACGCCCACGCTTGGAACAAAGCAGGTCAGTGCGGCGTATCAAGCCGGCATGATTTACTGGAGTGCTAATGAATATGAGGCCGCTATCAACATGTGGAAACAGGGAGTCAAGCTTGCGTTTGACTGTCTGAGCGCTGACATGTTGGAGTTTGTCGGAAACGTTGATCAGCCGTTCATGTTCTCCCTGAATGACTCCGTGGAGATCATTGATGGCGCAGTACAGTGCGCCTCGGCATTAAACATCGCATCGAAAAAATCAGTGACTTCGGAGTGTTTTGTTCTCTCAGCGTTGGGCGAAGTTTCTCGAAATGCATTGCGCAGTGCGTTCAATCGAGTGTCAGCTGAGTTACAAGAGTGTAGCGCTGAAAGAAGCGCTCTCCATGCTCGTCTTAACGAAACGCTGGCCGCAAAAGAGTACGCTGAGAGTCTGGCGTTCGTGCGCCTGGATGAAATAAATGCGCTTTGTTCGCAGAATCAGGAAATTCAGGAACAACTCCAACGAACGGAAGCTGCCAAGGCGTACGCCGAGTCGCTGGCTATTTCTCGATTGGATGAGCTGGACGCACTGCAAAAAAGCAATGCGAGTCAAAGTGAACTGGTTGACCTCCACAACGTATATGGAATGTTAAAGGCCAGGCTTCAGGTTACAGAAGAGGCCAAAGCTTACGCGGAAGAGCTGGCCATATCTCGCTTGGCTGACCTTGAGGCTTTACGAGAGAACAAGCAGGCTCAAAACGAGCTGGCCGAGCTTTACAAAGAATACGAAATGTTAAAGGAAAGGCTTCAACTTACAGAGCGTGCCAAAGATTATGCAGAAGAACTGGCAATTTCTCGTCTGGCTGAGCTCGATGCTATTAAAAAAAGTGAAGGGAATTGATAGTGGAAAAGCTACATTGGTCCGTTGATTCGTTAGTACTTCGGAACCAGACTTATTTTGGATTTGGCTGGGCTTTTCATGAAGAGAAGGTGATCGTAGGGATTAAGCTGGCGGTCAAGGCCAAGAGTGGCTCTTTTCAAGCAATTCCGGCGACCTATGGAAACCCGAGGGAAGACGTTGCCTCCCATTTTTCGGGAAGGCAGAATTCGTTGCATTCAGGTTTCGTAATGTATGGAAGTTGTAAGGTAGACGCCGAAAATGGCGATGGCTTAGTTCTTCTCATCGAGTTTGACGATGGGGGCGTTGTCGATTTTCCCGTAGCCGTATCGTCTCTGATTTCCTTAGAGAAATCTGCTACCAATGCTTTGCCGTTGGCGAAACAATTCTGGGCTTTTTTCAAGCGTGGCTTTTCGCTCATCAAGCAATTGAAGTTTAAATTATTGATCGAGAAAATCCAGCGATATACTCGGAATCGCCCGTCAGGATCGTTAAATGATGTGTCGCAGGCGCGAAATCAGCTCGGTGTGACAACGGGGCAATCTTCGGTCTTGATTATTGATCATGATCTGGGCGGAGGCGCCAATCATTATCGTGAGCGCCTGGTTGCAGAAAAGATTGAAGAGGGCAAAGTTGTATACATCTTCAGCTTTCATATTGCCACCTTGTCGTATGTGCTTATAGTCAGGAAGGGCGCCTCAAGCGAGACGTTGTCGATTCCGGGTTACGAATTTCTGATTGATCTATGCAAGTCGTTGGAGATTCAGGAAATCGTTTACAATACGGGTGTTTCTTTTGCTCGGTCGGAAGAGGTGCCACAACTGATTATCGAGCTGAAGAAATCCCTGAACGCCAGATTGTTGGTGCTGGTCCACGATTTTTTCATGGTGTGTCCTTCGCACTTTTTAATCGACGACACTGATAAGTATTGCGGTATTCCTGACCTCGACAAGTGCCAGTCATGTCTGTTGAACAACCATAATGGGTTCACCTCGTTGTTCAGCGCTCGTGATATGCGGCAGTGGCGGGCCCTGTGGGGGACGGTACTCAGTGTCGCAGACGAGATTCGTACCTTCTCCAACAATACGTTGGAACTGCTGTGCAAGGCGTATCCCTCTATTGATTTGTCGCGTGCCGTGGTCAAGCCGCATGTCGTCCAATACATCGATCTAGGGGCAGTGAAGCCTTCGCAGACCGCCGAGCTCCGGGTCGGCGTGGTGGGCCAGGTCGGACTCCACAAGGGGGCGCAGATTGTCCAGCGGTTGTCCGAAGAAATTATCCGCCAGCAGCTGGGCATCAAGATTGTCATCATCGGCTCGATCGAGACGCAGTGTGATGCGTCGGTGGTTTCGCAGACCGGACATTACAAGCATGATGATCTGGCGAAATTGATCGAAGCGTCTGGCGTGAATGTCATGCTGTTCCCTTCCATCTGGCCTGAGACGTTCTCATATGTCGTGCAAGAGTTGATGGAAATGAAATTGCCTATAGCCAGTTTTGATCTGGGGGCTCCAGCAGAACGTCTTGCCAGCTATCAAAAAGGGCTCATACTCAAGGACTTTGACGTGCCGTCAGTTCTGACTGAGCTGGTAATGTTTCATAAAAGAATTTATTCGGTTTAGGAGTATTGGAAATGACTCAAGTGCACGTTTTCACCAGCGCGGCATTCAATTACATTCCCAAAGTGAGGATGTTGTTCAACTCGCTGCGTGAACACCATCCAGAGTGGCGTCTGCATTTGGCTCTGGCGGACGAGCTGCGCGACAATATCGACCTGAGCAGCGAGCCCTTCGATGAGGTCATTCCGCTCAGTGAATTGAATATTCCGCACTGGAAGGCTTGGGCTTTCTGTCACACCATCGTTGAGCTGGCCACCGCTATCAAGCCGTTTACCCTGTCGCGCTTGCTTGCGTTGCCTGACACTGCCAAAGTTATCTATCTGGATCCGGATACCGTCGCCTTCTCCCGTCTGGATGATATCGTCGCGGCACTCGATGAATCCAACGTCGTGTTGACTCCGCATCAGATTACGCCTGAATCCAGTCTGGCAGCGGTGATGGACAACGAAATCTGCAGCCTGAAGCACGGTGTCTACAATCTGGGCTTTGCCGCTGTTGCTGCAACGGATACAGGCAAGGCTTTCGCGAACTGGTGGGGTGAGCGTATTTATCACTTCTGCCGTGCCGACATTCCGAACGGTCTGTTTACTGATCAGAAGTGGATCGATCTGGTACCCGCGTTGTTCGAAGGCGTAGCCATCATGCGTACTCCTCGACATAACGTCGCGCCATGGAATTTGACCACCCGCGAAATTACCATTGATGACAATGGGACTTACCTGGTGAATGGCGAGCCGTTGGGTTTTTATCATTTCACCGGTTTTGACAGCGGTGCACACCGCGTCATGGCTGCGAAGAACGGCGGGACCAACTCGGCGGTCAGCCAACTGGTTAACTGGTACGACGATGAGACCCAGAAGTTGGCGGAAGACCCGCTTGCCAAGGAAGTCTGGGCGTACGGTCAGTATTCTGATGGGACTCCGATCAGCAAGGGTGCGCGTGCTGTTTATCGGGAGCGTATCGACCTGCAACGCGCTTTCCCGGAACCGTTTGATGCCACGGGTTACAAGGCTTGGTGGGAAACCCAGGGCAAGGTCGAGTACCCGCAGTTCCATGACAAGAAGCAGGAAGCCGCGGCATTGCTCGAATTTTCGAGAGTATTGACTCCAGGTTTCCGCGGCGGCATGGAAACGATGGACTGGTCGCGATTGGGTGGTTTGCTCAAGCAGTCCATCATGAGCCCGAAGACGGGCGGCATCATGGCCAAGAAGGGCTGGGAAGTACTGCGTAACCAAGGTCTTCGCGGCTTGAAGAACAAGCTGCTGGGCTAACACGTTTATTCGGCCGGTCCGTCTTGCGGGCCGGTCGATTTTTTATTTGTCCTTTGCTCTGACGCAGTATGAATTCAGACGCTGGGATGGTTCGATTCACACTGGCTTGATATTGCGATTATGACTACGGAAATTTTACAACAGCGTCGATCTTTGCATTTTCCCTTGATCGATTTGCTACGGGGATTTGCCGCTCTATCTGTAGTGATCTATCACATTATCGAACACTTCTCATGGAAGTCGTTTCCAGCCGAAGGCATTTTGAGCTGGTTTCGAATAGGCTGGATGGGAGTCGACCTTTTTTTTGTGATCTCGGGTCTCGTGATCGGCCTGGCGGCGTTTTCTGGGATTGATAAGTCAGGCCCGCAAGGGTTCCGGATGGATTTTATCCGCCGTCGTATCGCCCGGATCGTGCCGCTTCATTACCTGACCATGCTGGTTTTCGTCGCTTTTATTATGCCTGAGCTCCTGTTTCAGGGGTTCTGGAGCAATCTGCTTACGCATTTGTTGTTCTTGCATAACCTGTTTCCCGCTTTTCACGGCGCTATAAACGGTAGTAACTGGTCGTTGGGCACCGAGATGCAGTTTTATGCGCTGATGGTAGTAGTGTCGCCTTGGCTGTATGTCGCTCGGATCTGGAAAGTACTCTTCGCGTTTCTGATGGTGGCTTGGGCATGGCGGCTGGGGACGGTTTGGCTCATCCAGCCCGATGCACTGGGGCCGTTCAAGATGTTTTTGGTGTCGACGCAGTTGCCGGGAATGCTTGACGAGTTCGCCATCGGAATTGTGATGGCAAAGTTGTTCCGCAGCGACTTGGGCCATCGGATTTTTGACTACTGTCAAAAGCTTCCCGTGGCTCTGTGTGTATGCGCTGTCGCTGCAGCGGTATTTTATTTGATGCTGTCTATATATTGGAGATACGCCAGCTTCTGGGACATCCCGGTCATGGTTGTGCTGTTCCGGACATTTATTGCAGTTTCTTTTGGCTTGGTCATATTCGCGGCTTGTATTATCACGCCGAGCGTTCACGTGAAACGCTTGCTGTGGCCGCTTACTTACCTCGGTGAGATTTCCTTTGGTATTTACCTCTGGCACCTTCCGGTACTGCTTTCGCTCAAACGCCTGAACTGGTTGAGTTTCGAGCAAGTCGTCGTATTGGCCTTGGTGCTGACCATCACGCTGGCTTCAGTCTCCTGGCACTTCTTTGAGCGTCCCCTGATGCAGAAGTATGCTCGTTCAAGCAAGAAACTTTCGGTCGTAGAGTCCGTTCCACAAGTAGAAAAGGCCGCGGTGTAAGGGTGCGCGAGCACTTATGCCCTGGACCTGTCGAAGTGGCCGTTTTTGCGAAACATGAAGCTTCACGTCCAAGGACTTATCAGAGCAACGGGTTGTGATGGAATATTATTTTTTGTGGGTGCCATTGATTGGGGGCTTGTCCTTTGCGCTGACCCTGTTCTTGCGTCGTTATGCGCTGCACCAGAAACTCATGGACGTGCCCAACTCGCGTAGCTCTCATACAGTACCCACCCCACGCGGCGGCGGCGTGGCGTTTGTATTGACCTATCTTGCATCCTTGTCATGGGCGTGGTGGTTTTCAGAGGTCGATACTGCGACGCTTTTGAGCAGCGCTGGAGCGGGGGCGCTTGTTGCGGTCATTGGCTTTATAGATGATCACCGGCATATTGCCGCACGTTGGCGGCTGGTCGGACACTTCGGTGCCGCTATCTTGGTCATCGCGCCGCTTGCCCCGTTCCCGACAGTTTCCATTATGGGGGTCGCGCTGGATGTAGGGATCATGGGGCTGATGCTGTCAGCCGTATATCTGGTCTGGATGCTCAATCTGTATAACTTCATGGACGGGATTGACGGCATTGCTGCGGTCGAGGCGGTGACGACCTGTCTGGGTATGGTGTTTCTATACAGCCTCTCGCAGCATTTGGAATTGATTCTCGCACCGGTGCTACTCGCCACATGTGTTGGCGGATTTCTGTTTTTGAATTTCCCCCCCGCGAAGATATTCATGGGCGATGCTGGCAGTGGCTTCCTCGGAGTCGTGTTGGCAGGGTTTTCGCTTCAAGCTGCATTTAAAGAACCGGAACTGATCTGGCCGTGGCTGATCTTGATGGGGGTGTTTATTGTCGATGCGACATTCACGCTCTTGCGACGTTTACTGCGGGGCGACAAGGTATACGAAGCTCATCGCTCCCACGCTTATCAGTTTGCCTCTCGTCAGGTGGGCAGACATCTGCCCGTCACGCTGTGTGTGGGGTTGATTAACGTTTTCTGGTTACTGCCCATTGCGTTTTGTGTCATGCGCCTGGATTTCCCGGGGCTGGCGGGTGTTTTGCTGGCCTATGTTCCGCTGGTGATGATCGCTATCAAGTACCGCGCTGGCGCACTGGAAGGCTCCATCCAAGCACCATGACAATGACGCATCCGGCTGATGGGTGATGTATTCTTCAGGGATAGCACATGGGGTGTGGATCCAGTACGTAGGTGGATGAGAACGAAAGCATTATGGATAAATTTCGGGCTTTGTTACTTGGTTTACCTCGCCGAAAGAAAAGGCTGATTCAGGTAGCCTCGGATGTCGTACTTGTTTGGCTGGCGCTGTGGTTGGCCTTTATTGTGCGCCTGGGTGTCGAAGATATGTACAACCCGATCAGGGTACATTTCTGGCTGTTCCTTGCAGCGCCTTTGATCGCAATCCCCCTTTTTGTGCGTTTTGGCATGTACCGGGCGGTCATGCGCTATTTTGGTAACGATGCCTTGATAGCGATCGTCAAGGCCGTGAGCCTTTCGTCTCTCATTCTGGCTCTCGTGGTGTTCTGGTACAGCAATCACGAAGCCGTGGTTCCTCGTTCGATCATTTTCAACTACTGGTGGTTAAGCCTCGTCATCATTGGTGGTTTGCGCCTGTTCATGCGCCAGTATTTCATGGGCGACTGGTTCACTGCCGCTCAGCATGTGCCATTTACCAATCGCGATGACGGGCTTACCAAGGTTGCGATTTACGGTGCCGGTGTCGCCGGCAACCAGTTGGTCGCTGCGCTGCGGATGGGGCGAGTCATGCGTCCCGTGGCCTTTATCGATGACGATGCAGGTATCGCCGAGCGCTCCATATCCGGTCTACAGGTCTACAAACCAAAGCATATCCAGCAGATGATCGACGTGACAGGTGCACAGGAGATACTCCTCGCGCTGCCGTCCTCGACCCGTGCCCGGCGCCGCGAAATCCTCAATATGCTCGAAGGTTTCCCGCTCCATGTGCGTAGCGTGCCCAACTTTACGGATCTGGCCAGTGGCCGGGTGAAGGTTGAGGACATCCAGGAGGTCGACATCGCCGACTTGCTCGGGCGCGACGCAGTACCGGCTCAGCCTGATCTGCTTGAGCGTTGCATCAAGGGCAAAACGGTCATGGTCACCGGGGCGGGGGGCTCGATCGGCGCCGAGTTATGCCGGCAGATATTTTCTCTTGGGCCTACCGCGCTTGTGCTGTTCGAGCATAGCGAATTCAATCTTTACAGTATTCTTGCCGAACTCGAGCCACGCTGTGCCCGCGAATCTATCTCTGTGCGTTTACTTCCGATCCTGGGTTCAATACGTGACCAGGACAAGCTGCTCGATGTGATGAAAACCTGGAAAGTTGATACGGTTTATCATGCCGCTGCGTATAAACACGTACCGATGGTGGAACACAATATCGCGGAAGGCATCCTGAATAACGTCATCGGCACGCTCAATACTGCTCAGGCGGCGCTGCAGTCTGGCGTATCGAACTTCGTGCTGATTTCAACCGACAAGGCAGTTCGTCCAACCAACGTCATGGGGAGTACCAAGCGCCTGGCAGAGCTTTCTCTTCAAGCGCTGAGTCGCGAAGTAGCTCCAGTGCTGTTTGGTGACAAGGCCAATATTTCCCGCGTCAATAAAACCCGCTTCACCATGGTTCGTTTCGGCAATGTGCTGGGTTCTTCCGGCTCGGTCATCCCTCTGTTCCATAGCCAGATCAAATCCGGTGGTCCGCTGACGGTGACCCATCCGAAAATCACCCGTTACTTCATGACCATCCCTGAAGCTGCGCAATTGGTCATCCAGGCCGGCTCCATGGGACAGGGTGGGGATGTCTTCGTCCTTGACATGGGCGAGCCGGTAAAAATTGTTGAGTTGGCAGAGAAGATGATCCACCTCTCTGGCTTGAGCATCCGTTCCGAGCGCAACCCGCAAGGGGATATTTCCATTGAATTTACGGGTCTGCGGCCAGGCGAAAAACTCTACGAGGAATTGCTGATCGGGGACAACGTGTCGGCGACACAACATCCGATGATTATGTCCGCCAAGGAAGATCATCTACCTTGGGACCTGTTGAAAGCCAAACTGAGCGAACTGCTCAAAGCCGTCGAAGCCGACGACTACACCCGCGTCCGCCAGCTCCTGCGCGAAACCGTCTCCGGCTACACCCCCGACGGCGAGATCGTTGACTGGATTCACCAGCAGCGCCGTCTCGAACCCTGATTGTTTCACATCCTGTAACGCTCGCATTTTTGACTTCCCCCCACCATGACCTACGTTTGGAGAGCAGCTTCGGAAAAGCTGCTTTCTCAAAACGATGATGGAGCGTCACTTATGCGTACCGGTTACTTCTATTCGCTGATCTTTGCTTTCCTCACCAGCGCCTCGATTGCTGCGATTGCTGCCCCTGTAGCGCCTTCAGAGACAACCAAGGCACCTTTGCTGATGGATGCTGCGGCGCCCTCGCCGAGCGCGAAGGTCGATCTCAACGGCGCGGATGCGGCGACATTGCAGAAGGAGTTGGCGGGTGTAGGAGAGGCCAAGGCGCAGGCGATTGTTGCGTATCGTGATATAAACGGACCGTTCGCATCGGTGGATGAGTTGCTGGAAGTGAAGGGGATTGGCAAGGCGATTCTGGATCGCAACCGTGAAAAGCTGGAAGTGAACTAAGCTGACAGTTCAACGCCGAGAGGCCGGTCATTGACCGGCCTTTTTTATTGAACGCTGATCGCCCGGACGTCTCAAAGCTGAGAATTATGGGTGTCATATTGTTATGGGATTATGCCTATAATAAAGTCCGGGCGGGATTGGCTCAGCACTTGGAGTGACGCCGAAGCGGCTGCGCCAGAGTGTCTGATCACGATTGCGTCGCTGCCCGTCGCTGATGAATGGCGGCTTTGCAGCGCAACCTCAGATGTCGAATATATGAATTGATAAGGGGGCACCACGATATGAACCAACGTCGAGTCGTCGTCACGGGCATGGGCCTGGTTTCACCCTTGGGCAGTGATGTAGAAATCGTCTGGCAGCGTCTGCTCGCCGGGCGCTCCGGGTTGCGTAATCTGCCCGATGCAGTGGTGGCTGACCTGGCGACCCGGGTAGGCGGTAGTGTGCCAACGGTGGAGGAAGATGCCGAGGCCGGTTTCGATCCGGATCGGGCGACGCCGCCCAAAGAACAGAAGAAGATGGATCGCTTCATCATGTTCGCCATGGAAGCGGCGCGGCAGGCGCTGGAACAGGCCGGCTGGCAACCCGCGGACACCGAAAGCCAGGAGCGTACCGCGACAATCATCGGCTCGGGCGTCGGCGGCTTCGGTGCGATTGCCGATGCGGTGCGTACCACCGACAGCCGTGGTCCTCGGCGTTTGTCGCCGTTCACCATTCCATCGTTTCTGGTCAATCTCGCCGCCGGCCACGTGTCGATCCAGCATGGCCTCAAGGGACCGCTGGGCGCACCGGTTACCGCATGTGCCGCCGGTGTTCAGGCAATCGGCGATGCGGCGCGATTGATCAGGGCGGGGGAGGCGGACATCGCAGTCTGTGGCGGTGCGGAAGCTGCGATCGATCGCGTCAGTCTCGCCGGTTTCGCGGCGGCACGGGCGTTGTCCAGCGGCTACAACGATACCCCTGAAAAAGCCTCGCGTCCCTTCGACAGCGGGCGCGATGGTTTCGTGATGGGCGAAGGCGCCGGCCTGCTGGTCATCGAGTCGCTGGAGCATGCGCTGGCGCGTGGTGCGACGCCGTTGGCCGAACTGGTCGGTTACGGCACCACGGCCGATGCCTACCACCTGACCGCCGGGCCGGAAGATGGCGGTGGCGCGCGTCGGGCCATGCAACTGGCGCTGGCTCAGGGTGGGGTGACACCGGAGCAGGTGCAGCATCTCAACGCCCACGCGACCTCGACGCCGGTCGGTGACCTGGGCGAGTTGGCGGCGATCAAGGTGTTGTTTGGCACGCAGAACAAGATCGCCGTAACGTCGACCAAATCCGCCACCGGTCATTTGCTTGGCGCTGCCGGCGGGCTGGAGGCGATTTTCACGTTGCTGGCTATCCGTGACCAGAGGGTGCCGCCGACGCTCAACTTCGAAAACCCGGACCCTGCGAGTGCAGGGGTCGACATCGTTCATGGCGAAGCTCGGGCGATGCCGATCGAATATGCCTTGTCCAACGGCTTCGGTTTTGGCGGGGTCAATGCCAGCGTGCTGTTCAAGCGCTGGGAAGGTTAATCGGTCGATTGCTTGAGATGATTGCGGGTGACGTCGAGGATGCGCTGGCCGAAATCGGCATCTGCGACACTGCGTGATAGCAGCAGTGCGCCCGCGAGCGTCGCCATGATGACAATGCTGCGGTCAGCGCTATTCTCGCCTGCGAGCGTCCCTTGAATCTGCTCCAGGCGAGCGTTGAGAACCTCATCGCTGGTGGGGCTTGGCTGGCCGCGCAGGCCCAGCTCCGATGAGATGGTCAGCAGCGGACAGCCTTCGTGGGGCGAAGTCTGATGCCACTGCGACAGGTAGGTGTCGATGAACACCTGCAACGGGTTTTCCTGAGCGAAAATTTCCTCGCAGAGACCCGCGACTTGCTCGCCGGCCTCTTGCAGCGCTTTTTCCACCAGTTCTTCCTTAGATTTGAAGTGCGAGTAGAAACCGCCATGGGTCAGCCCGAGTGCTTTCATCAGCGGTTGCAGCCCGGTCGCGCCGATACCGTCCTTACGAAAGCGCGCCGAGGCTTCCTTGATGATGCGCTGATGGGTCTGGGCTTTGTGATCTGGCGAGTAACGCATGTGAAGCTCTCCGCGACGATGCTGCCATCTTAACCACGGAAGGTTAAATGGTGACTGTACTTCTAAAATCTAAAAAGCCTGCTGTTAAGTCCGATTGCGCCGGGAAAACAAACCCCGCCGTTGCGGCGGGGTTGGTATCAGCGGTCCTGTGCGTCCTTGGCATCCGCTTCGGCATTGCGCTGCGCAACGCGCTTGCGTTCTTCATCGGTCAGTTCGACCTTGTTGGCGGTGTCGCGCAACATCATCAGTCCGCCAACAATCGAGCCGATCGCAACGGCCAGAATCAACCAGGCATACCAGGGCATAACGGCTCTCCTTAATGGCAGCTCGACGGGCGAGGACTTCGCCGCGCGATGCTGCATACCACGTTTGAGCGAAACGACTTCGCAGTGGTTCCATTCTAGGCCGCTTATGCCCGGCACACCCGAACGGCGTTAAAGACCGGTCAACATCGCATCCGCCGGCGCAGCGGCACGCAGTTGTCCGGTCAGCATGAAGTAAGCAAACCCGACCGCCATAAACCCAAGGAAAATCAAACCGATCAACGTGTTGAACCACGCCATCGCCACCAGGCAAACCACCGCCAGCACCAGCGCGATCAGCGGAACCAGCGGATAGCACGGCGCGCGGAAAGTACGCTCCAGGTTCGGTTCGGATTTACGCAGTTTGAACAGGCTGAGCATACTCATGATGTACATGACGATCGCGCCGAACACGGCCATGGTGATCATCGCTGCGGTCAGCGTCATACCGCCCAGGTTGATCAGGCCGTCACTGTAAATAGCCGCGATGCCGATGATGCCACCAACGATAATCGCGCGATGGGGCGTCTGGAAGCGCGAGAGTCTTGCCAGCGAGGCGGGCAAGTAACCGGCGCGGGCCAGGGCGAAGAATTGCCGTGAATATCCAAGAATGATGCCGTGGAAACTCGCCACCAGGCCGAACAGGCCGATCCACACCAGCATGTGCAGCCACCCGGAGTTGTCGCCGACCACGGTTTTCATCGCTTGCGGCAGTGGGTCGTTGATGTTCGCCAAGGTGCGCCAGTCACCGACACCTCCGGCGAAGAACATCACGCCCATCGCCAGCACGACCAGCGTAAGAATGCCGCTGATATAGGCCTTAGGAATCGTGCGCTTCGGATCCTTGGCTTCTTCGGCGGCCATCGCGGCACCTTCGATGGCGAGGAAGAACCAGATCGCGAAGGGGATTGCCGCAAACATCCCGGCAATCGCTGGTGCGCCGAAGACGTCGGAACCGGCCCAGCCATTCAGGGCGAAGTTGCTGAAGCTGAACGCCGGCGCGACCACACCCATGAACACCAGCAGTTCAGCCACCGCCAGCACGCAGACGATCAGCTCGAACGTCGCCGCCAGTTTCACCCCGAGAATGTTCAGGCCCATGAAGACGATATAAGCACCCACCGCGGCGTGCTTCGGATCGAGTGCCGGAAACTGCACATTGAGGTAAGCGCCAATCGCCAAGGCAATCGCGGGTGGCGCGAAAACGAATTCGATCAGCGTCGCCAGCCCGGCAATCAATCCGCCTTTTTCACCAAAGGCGCGGCGACTGTAGGCAAAAGGCCCGCCCGCATGGGGAATTGCGGTGGTCAGTTCGGTGAAGCTGAAGATGAAGCAGGTGTACATGGTCGCGACCATGAACGAAGTCACCAGGAAACCCAGCGTACCGGCGACGCCCCAGCCGTAACTCCAGCCGAAATATTCCCCGGAAATCACCAGCCCCACGGCAATGCCCCACAGGTGCAACGTGCCCAGCGTGGGTTTGAGTTGTGTGTTCATGCGATTGCTCCCGCAACGGTTGGAAAGCTCGGGAGAGGACGTGTGCAGTGGGCGTGCCATTGCGCTGAAACAAGTCGTAATGAGTTCGAAGCTGTCGCTGCGGAGATGTTCGCAGCTGGATGAGCTTTTTTTGTGCGCCAGTTGGGAGCAGCGGAGTCTGTTATGCCGCCTTCGCGGGCAAGCCCGCTCCCACAGGTTTCTGCGTCGTCCGCTGAATTTGATTCCAGCGCATAACCTGTGGGAGTCGGGCTTGCCCGCGATGAGGCCCGACCTGACGCTGCAAAAACCTGCTGTAACGCCCGCATAAACCCACTCTTTACGCTTTCTTTATGCCCGCTGCCTGCCTCGCTCTCGTTCCTTTACAGCCTCCTTCCCGACAATCCCTGCACACACGGCAATACGCCGTAACACGGAGATCTTCCATGAGCGTTCTGGACGGGGTGTCACTGCTGCTGGCAGTGGGGCTGTTCATTTATCTGTTGGTTGCGCTGTTGCGCGCGGATCGGAGCTAGGAGCGGCTATGCACAGTTATGACTATTGGCTGATCCTCGGGTTTTTTGCGCTGGTCCTGCTGCCGGCGCCGTTCCTCGGGCGTTTCTACTACAAAGTGATGGAAGGCCAGCGCACTTGGCTGACGCCGGTTCTCGGTCCGGTCGAGCGCGGTTGCTATCGCCTCGCCGGGGTCGATCCGCAGAGTGAACAGAGCTGGCAGAAATACACCCTGGCACTGCTGGCGTTCAACCTCGCCGGGTTCCTGCTGCTGTTCGCGATTCTGCTGTTCCAGGATCACCTGCCGCTGAACCCGCAGAATCTGCCGGGCCAGGAATGGACGCAGGCGTTCAACACCGCGGTCAGTTTCATGACCAACACCAACTGGCAATCCTATAGCGGCGAAGCGACCCTCAGCTACCTCAGCCAGATGGTCGGCCTCACCGTGCAGAACTTCGTCAGCGCCGCCACCGGGCTGGCCGTGCTGGTCGCGTTGTGCCGTGGCATCGGACGCAAGTCGGCACACACCCTTGGCAACTTCTGGGTCGACATGACCCGCGCCACCCTCTACGGCTTGCTGCCGCTGTGCTTGCTGCTGGCGCTGTATCTGGTCTGGCAGGGCGTGCCGCAGACCTTCGCGCAGTATGTCAACGCGTTGACGATGCAGGGCGTTGACCAGGTGATTGCGCTCGGCCCCGCCGCCAGCCAGATTGCGATCAAGCAACTGGGCACCAACGGTGGCGGCTTTTTCGGCGTCAACTCGGCGCATCCGTTCGAGAACCCGACCGCGTGGAGCAACCTGTTCGAAGTCGCCTCGATCATTCTGATTCCGGTGGCGCTGGTGTTTACTTTCGGCCATTACGTCAAGGACCTGCGCCAGAGTCGCGCGATCATCGCCTGCATGCTGGCGTTGTTTTTGATCGGCGGCGCGACATCGCTGTGGGCTGAATATCAGCCGAATCCGATTCTGAACAACGCTGCCGTCGAACAGACCGCGCCGCTGGAAGGCAAGGAGTCGCGCTTCGGCACCACCGCCACGGTGTTGTGGTCGGTGACCACGACGGCGGCCTCGAACGGCTCGGTCAATGGCATGCACGACAGCCTTAACCCGCTGAGCGGCATGGTCGCTCTGGTCAACATGATGGTCGGCGAAGTGATCTTCGGCGGCGTCGGCGCGGGGCTCTACGGCATGTTGCTCAACGTGCTGATCGCGGTATTCCTCGCCGGTTTGATGATCGGCCGCACGCCGGAATACCTCGGCAAGAAACTCCAGGCCCGCGAAGTGCAATTGCTGGTGGTCACCTTGCTGGTGATGCCGGTCGGTGTGCTGGTGCTGGGCGCGATTGCCGCCACGGTTCCCAGTGCTGCGGCAACCATCAGCAACCCCGGCCCGCACGGTTTCAGCCAGTTGCTCTACGCCTACACCTCGGCCAGCGCCAACAACGGCTCGGCGTTCGGTGGCCTGAGCGCGAACACGCCGTTTCACAACCTGATGCTCGGTCTGGGCATGTTGATCGGCCGCTTCGGCTACATCCTGCCGGTGCTGGCACTGGCCGGCAGTCTGGCGATGAAGAAAAGCGCACCGGTCGGCCAGAACAGCTTTCCGACCCATGGCCCGCTGTTCGTGACCCTGTTGACTGTGACCATTTTGCTGGTGGGCGGCTTGACGTTCTTGCCGACGCTGGCGCTGGGTCCTATCGCCGAACATTTAAGTATGGGCTTCTAAGGAATCCATCCATGAATATGCCTGCAATCAAACCCGCCGCCGTCAAGGCGCCGGAACAAGCCAAAACCGCGATCTCGGCGCTGTGGCGTCCGGCGCTGGTGCAAGCTTTCGTCAAACTCGACCCACGGCAACTGGCGCGTTCGCCAGTGATGCTGGTGGTCGAACTGACGGCGATTTTCACCACCGTGCTGTGCTTCATTCCGGACGCCGATGTGCCGACCTTCGTCGCCGCACAAATCGCCTTGTGGCTTTGGTTTACCGTGCTGTTCGCCAACTTCGCCGAGGCCTTGGCCGAAGGTCGTGGCAAGGCCCGCGCCGACAGCCTCAAGGCCGGCAGCGAAGGTCTCAGCGCCCGCTGCCGCCAAGCCGATGGCAGCTTCAAGATTGTGCCCGCTGCCAATCTGCGCAAGGGCGATGTGGTGCGCGTCGAAGCCGGCGAGATGATCCCCGGTGACGGCGAAGTCATCGAAGGTATCGCGGCGGTCAACGAAGCGGCGATTACCGGTGAATCGGCGCCGGTGATCCGCGAGTCCGGTGGCGACCGTTCCGCCGTCACCGGCAACACGCGGCTGGTGTCCGACTGGCTGTTGGTGAAGATCACCGCCAACCCCGGTGAGTCGACCCTCGACCGCATGATCGCGCTGGTCGAAGGCGCCAAACGTCAGAAGACTCCGAACGAAGTCGCACTGGATATTTTGCTGATCGGCCTGACCCTGATCTTTCTGCTGGTGGTCGTCACCCTGCAACCGTTTGCCCACTTCGCCAACGGTAGCCTGCCGCTGGTGTTCCTCGTGGCGTTATTGGTCACGCTGATCCCGACCACCATTGGCGGCTTGCTCTCGGCGATCGGTATCGCCGGGATGGACCGGCTGGTGCGTCTGAACGTGATTGCCAAGTCCGGTCGCGCCGTCGAAGCGGCCGGTGACGTGCATGTGCTGTTGCTCGACAAGACCGGCACCATCACCTTCGGCAACCGTCGCTGCAGCGCGGTGTACGCGGCGCCGGGCGTGACAGGCCGTGAACTCGCTGAAGGCGCGTTGTTCGCCTCCCTGGCGGACGAAACCGCTGAAGGCAAATCGATCGTCGAGTTCCTGCGCGGCCTGCATCCACAACCCGAGCCGGCGCCAGAAACCTTGACGGCCGTGCCGTTCAGCGCAGAAACCCGTTTGTCCGGCGTTGATTATCATGGACGCGTGTATCGCAAGGGCGCGGTGGATTCGCTGCTGGCGTTTCTCGGTCAGCAGCGCTCGGATCTGGCCCCGGCACTGGCGCGGGAAATCGACAAGATCGCCCAGAGCGGTGGCACGCCGTTGCTGGTCTGCGCCGACGGCAAACTGCTCGGAGCGATTCACCTCAAGGACGTGGTCAAGCCGGGCATTCGCGAGCGTTTTGCCGAACTGCGCAAGCTGGGCATTCGCACGGTGATGGTTACCGGCGACAACCCACTGACCGCGGCAGCAATCGCGGCGGAGGCGGGCGTTGATGACGTGCTTGCCGAGGCGACCCCAGAGAAAAAACTCGCGCGTATCCGTCATGAGCAAAACGACGGTCGCCTGGTCGCGATGTGCGGCGACGGCGCCAACGATGCCCCGGCGCTGGCTCAGGCAGACGTCGGCATGGCGATGAACGACGGCACGCAAGCCGCCCGCGAAGCGGCGAACATGGTCGATCTCGACAGTGACCCGACCAAGCTGCTCGACGTGGTGCAGATCGGCAAGGAGTTGCTGGTGACCCGCGGCGCGCTGACGACCTTTTCCATCGCCAACGACATCGCCAAATACTTCGCGATCCTGCCGGCGCTGTTCGCTTCGATTTATCCGCAACTGGGCGTGCTGAACATCATGCAATTGACCAGCCCGCAGAGCGCGATTCTCTCGGCCATCGTCTTCAACGCGTTGATCATCGTCGTGCTGATTCCGCTGGCCCTGCGCGGCGTGCGGGTGCAGGCGGCGAGTGCGGCGGCGTTGTTGCGGCGCAATCTGCTGATCTACGGGGTGGGGGGGATCGTGGTGCCGTTTGTGGGGATCAAGCTGATCGACATGTTGCTCACGGCGTTGCATCTGGTTTGACAAGATCTCGGCGGTGCGGGGCCCTGGTGGCAAGGGAGCTTGCTCCCGCCGGGCTGCGAAGCGGCCCCAATCCGATTGACCGAGTTGCCGGTTTTTACGACTGCTGCGCAGCCGAGCGGGAGCAAGCTCCCTCGCCACAGGTGTCGCAGTGTTGCCCATTTGCAAGAGGATTTTGAAAATGTCCACAATGATACGCCCAGCCCTGAGCCTGTTAGTGCTGATGACCCTGATCACCGGCGTCGCCTATCCACTGGTGGTCACCGGCATCGCCCAGGTCGCCTTCCCGGCCCAGGCCAACGGCAGCCTGATCCATGACGCCGATGGCAAAATCCGCGGGTCATCGCTGATCGCCCAGGATTTTACCGGTGACGGCTGGTTCCACCCGCGTCCTTCGGCGGGCGCGTTCGCCACGGTCGCCAGCAGTGCAAGCAACCTCGCACCGAGCAATCCGGCCCTCGCCACACGGGTGATCGACGACGCCAACAAACTGCAGGTTCCTGGCCAGGGCCCGGTGCCGTTAGCCTTGCTGACCACCTCCGCCAGCGGCCTCGATCCGCACTTGCCACCGGCAGCGATTGCCTATCAACTGGCGCGTGTCGCGGCGGCGCGAAACCTGCCGGTGTCGACCTTGCAGCAACTGCTCGACGCATACATCGAACAGCCGTTGGTAGGGCCGCCGGTGGTGAATGTGCTGGAGTTGAATCTGGCATTGCAAAACCTCTAAATCGGCGGCGCGGCCATTCGCGAGCAGGCTCGCTCCCACCTTTGGAATGCATATCCCTGTGGGAGCGAGCCTGCTCGCGAAGGCGCCCTGACAATAACCGCATAAACATCAGAAGAAAGTGAGCACCCCAGCATGAGCGACTCCGGCCGCGCCGACGCACTGTTAGCAGACCTGCCCCGGGACGGCCGTGGCCGCCTGAAGGTTTTCCTCGGCGCCGCCCCCGGCGTCGGCAAAACCTACGCCATGCTCCAGGCCGCGCACACGCAGTTGCGCCAGGGCGTGAAAGTCCTCGCCGGTGTCGTCGAAACCCATGGCCGCGCCGAAACCGAAGCGCTGCTCGGCGGCTTGCCGCAGCAACCGCTGGTGCGCACCGAATACCGTGGTGTGATGCTCGAAGAAATGGACCTCGACGGCCTTCTTGCCGCGAAGCCGAAACTGGTGCTGGTCGATGAACTGGCCCACAGCAACGCCCCCGGCAGCCGTCACGCGAAACGCTGGCAAGACATTCAGGAGTTGCTCGCCGCCGGCATCGACGTGTTCACCACCGTCAACGTCCAGCATCTGGAAAGCCTTAACGATCAGGTGCGCGGTATCACCGGCGTGCAGGTGCGCGAAACGCTGCCCGACTGGGTGCTGCAAGAAGCCTTTGAGCTGCTGCTGATCGACCTGCCGCCACGGGAGCTGCTTGAGCGGCTGCGCGAAGGCAAGGTCTACGTGCCGGAGCAGGCGCGTGCCGCCATCGATGCTTTTTTTACCCAGACCAATCTCACCGCGCTGCGCGAGCTGGCGATGCAGACGGCGGCGGCGCAGGTCGACAACGACCTCGCCCAGGGCTATCGCCAGCTCGGTCAGGCCGCGCCGGCCGTGCGCGGGCGCCTGCTGGTCGGCGTCGATGGTGACGCGCAGGCCGAACGCCTGGTGCGGCATGCCAGCCGCGTCGCTCAGCGTCGGCATTTGCCGTGGAGTCTGGTCCATGTCGATAACGGCAGCGTGCGCGATGAACAATCGCGGCTGCGTCTGCAAAGCGCTCAGCAATTGGCCGAGCGCCTCGGTGGCGAAGTGGTGTTGCTGCGTGCCGGCGAAGTGGCGAAGACTTTGATTCAGCACGCCAGCGAACGCCGCGCGAGTCTGCTGTTGGTCGGCCAGTCGCGGCCACGATGGCGTCGGCGCTTGTTCGGCGGTGGATTGGCGGCGAGGCTGCTGCGTCAGGCCCACGGTCTGGAAATCAACGTACTCGACAGTGACCACGAACAGCACCCACCGCGCCCGCGCAATCCGATCACGCTGGTTTGGTTCGACTACGCGCTGGCGCTGGTTGCCACGGTATTGGCAAGTGCATTGGCATGGGCGGTATCGAGTGTGTTGCCGCTGCCGAACATCTCGCTGGTGTTTCTCGCCGCGGTGCTGCTGGTCGCGGTGCGCAGCAGCCTCGGCCCGGCACTGGCGTGTGCGGCGCTGTCGTTTCTGACCTATGACTTTTTATTCATCCCGCCGAATTTCTCCTTCAGCATCCAGCGCGAAGAAGACGTGCTGACGCTGTTGTTCTTCCTGCTGATGGCGGCGCTCACCGGTAATCTCGCCGCGCGTCAGCGCCGGCAGTTGCAGGCCCTGCGCGACACCCAGGAAGAGACCAGCGAATTGCTTGACCTGTCGCGCAAACTCACCGCCGCGACAGATCGTCAGGCGGTGGTCAGTGCGGCGGCGCAGCACCTCAATGGCTGGCACGACCTGCAACTGTGCCTGCTCAATCGCGACGGTCAGGGCGGCTGGAAGGTCGAGACCGGTGGCCCGCTGCAATTCAGCGAGGCGGAACGTGCCGCCGCCGACTGGGCCTGGCAACACGATCAACCGGCGGGCATGGGCACCGGCACGCTGCCGTCCGGGCGTTGGTGGTGGTGGCCGTTGTCGGTCGACGACGGGCCGCTGGCGCTGCTCGGGGTCTGCGCCAAAGAGGGCCAGACCCTGAGCGGCCAGCGCCGACGCTTGCTCACCGCGTTGAGTCAGCCGCTCGCACAGGCGCTGGCGCGGGCGCAGTTGGCCGATGATCTGGAAGCCGCGCGCTTGCACGGCGAAACCGAGCAGTTGCGCAGCGCCTTGCTGGCATCGGTGTCCCACGATTTGCGCACGCCACTGACCGCCATGCGCGGCAGCATCGACAGCCTGCTGGCGCTGGGCGAAGCGATCCCGCTGGAGGACCGCCGCGAACTGCTCGAAGGCACCCGCGATGAAGCCGAGCGCCTCGACCGCTATATCCAGAATTTGCTCGACATGACCCGCCTCGGCCATGGTGCATTGAAGCTGGCACGGGACTGGGTGTCGCCGGCCGACATCGTCGGCAGTTCGCTCAATCGTCTGCGTGCGGTGCTGGCGCCGTTGCAGGTCAGCACCGATGTGCCGGCTGAATTACCGCTGCTGTTTGTGCATGCGGCGTTGATCGAACAGGCATTGGTCAATGTCGTGGAGAACGCCGCGCGCTTCTCGCCAGCCAACGGTCGTTTGCAACTGCGTGCCGGGGCTGACGAACAGGAGATCTTTTTCGCGGTCAGCGATGAGGGACCGGGCATCCCCGAAGACGAGCGGGCGAAGATTTTCGACATGTTCTATACCGCCGCGCGCGGTGATCGGGGAGGGCAGGGCACGGGCCTGGGCCTGGCGATCTGTCAGGGCATGGTCGGCGCGCACGGCGGACGGATCAGCGTCGCCGACGGCATCGACGGGCGCGGCACGTGCATCACCCTGCACCTGCCGTTGCAGACGCAACCGGGGATGGACAATGAACCCTGAGTCCGACTGCGCTACTCTCTTGCCACTCTTTTGTATCGACGTGAATTCATGAGCCAGACCGCGACCATTTTGGTCATCGATGACGAACCGCAGATCCGCAAGTTCCTGCGCATCAGCCTCGCATCCCAGGGATATAAAGTGCTGGAAGCGGGGACGGGGGCCGAGGGCCTGGCGCAGGCCGCGTTGAACAAGCCGGACCTGCTGGTGCTCGACCTCGGCTTGCCGGACATGGACGGTCAGCAAGTGCTGCGCGAATTTCGCGAATGGGCCACGGCGCCGGTGCTGGTGTTGTCGGTGCGCGCCAGCGAAGGGCAAAAAGTCGAGGCGCTGGATGGCGGCGCCAACGACTATGTGACCAAACCGTTCGGCATCCAGGAATTCCTCGCCCGGGTACGCGCATTGTTGCGTCAGGCACCGACGGGCGAGGCGCCGCAAGCGGCGCTGAATTTCGGCCCGTTGACCGTGGATCTCGCTTATCGGCGGGTGCTGCTCGACGGCGCGGAAGTGGCCCTGACCCGCAAGGAATATGCAGTGCTGGCGCAACTGGCGCGGCATCCGGGCCGGGTGATTACCCAGCAGCAACTGCTCAAGGATATCTGGGGACCGACGCACACCGAGGACAGTCATTATCTGCGAATTGTCGTCGGGCATCTGCGCCAGAAGCTGGCGGATGATCCGACCCGGCCGCGGTTTATCGTGACGGAAGCGGGGGTGGGGTATCGGTTGTTGGGTGCTGATGGTCTGTAGTTTTGTGGTGTCTGGTCTGGCCTCTTCGCGGGCAAGCCCGCTCCCACAGTGAACTGTGTATGACACAGATTCCATTCACACCCAAGGACCCTGTGGGAGCGGGCTTGCTCGCGAAGAGGCCGGCAAATTCACCCAAACACTTTCAAGTACTCAACCCTGCTCGCTCTCATACCGATCCAGCGTATCGCTGGCAATCTCGCGCCCCAGTGCGATCAATTCCGGTGCCTTGTAAAACTCGAAAAACCGGCACACCCGTTTCGGCACATTGATCAGGATATCCGGCGGATAGCCGGCAATCTTGTACTGCGCCAGCGAGGTCTGCATGACCTCGAAACTCTGGTTGATCAGGTCGAGCAGCGACGCCGGGCCGACGTTATCGATAATGAAAGAGCCAGTGGCGGACTTCGGTGCGCCTTCACGCTCGGGCGCGGCCGCCGGCTGCTGACTTTCCGGTTCGACGCCTTCAACCCAGGGATTGATGTCCGCCGCTTCGGCACGCAGCGCTTCCTGTTCCAGCCGCAACAACTGCTCGGCCTGCTTGCGCCTGAACGGCATCTTCGAACCCAGCGAATTGAGCAGGCTGTCGAAGCGTGAACGAAAGGCTGGCGGGCGTTCGATCACCGGTAGTTTGTAATGCCGCTGGTTGGTCGAGTTGAGATTGACCGCGATGATCAGATCGCAGTGGCTGGACACTACCGGCACGATCGGCAAAGGATTGAGGATGCCGCCATCGACCAGCATGCGATTGCCTTGCATCACCGGAGTGAACAGGCTGGGAATCGCCGCCGACGCGCGCATGGCCTGGTGCAGGCAACCTTCCTGGAACCAGATTTCCTGCTGGTTGGTGAGGTCGGCGGCGACCGCGGTGTAAGGGATGCGCAGGTCTTCAATATTGATTTCGCCGACAATCTTGCGGATCTGCCCGAAGACTTTTTCGCCGCGAATCGCGCCGAGGCGAAAACTCACATCGACCAGCCGCAGCACGTCGAGGTAATCGAGGCTTTCGATCCAGCGGCGATACTCATCGAGCTTGCCGGCGGCATAAATCCCACCGACCACCGCGCCCATCGAACAACCGGCGATGCAGGCGATGTCGTAGCCGCGTCTTTCCAGTTCTTCGATAACGCCAATATGGGCGTAGCCCCGGGCCCCCCCGGAACCCAGCACCAGTGCGACACGTTTTTTCATCCAACGTCCTCCCGACAAGGTTTCACAATGCACCCATCGAGGCAGCGGCTCAATCGCCGACGTCGTTCAGCACGCCAATGACGTCGTTTTTTCGATACTGTGCGATGCTTCGAGACTATCCTTTTCGCCAATGCAGTTTGCTGGGCGGGCAAGGCACTTTTTCGCCGCCCGACCGTCTTACCTGCACGACTGTTGACCTACCTTGAGGTGTGAGTGATGAAAGCCTGGATCTGTGTGCCGTTGATGGCCCTGGTATTGGCCGGTTGTGCCGGCAAAACCGCGTATCGTGACAGCTGCGGCAGCCAGCTCGACGCGGCGTGGCATGAACTGGATCTGGCCAAGGCGGAAGGCTTCGCCGGCACGGTCAGCTATTCCAAGGCGCTGTCGCTGCTGACCGCAGCCAAGACCCAGCAGCAATTCGAAGGCTTCGAAGGCTGCAGCAAGAAAGCCGAGAAAGCGCGTTTCTACATTCGCGAATCCCGCGCAGGACGTTAACAGCAACTGCAAGTTTTGAGCTGCAAGCTGCAAGCTTAAGGCGACCGCCTTCAGCCTGAAGCCTGCAGCTTGAAACTCGCAGCTGCCCATGGAGTAGCCCCCTATGATCGACCGGTTGGTGGCTCATCTGTTGAGCCTGGAAGTGCACTTGCTGGCTTGCCAGGCGCGGTTGGCCGCGCGCACCGATCCCGAGGCATTGCACGATTTGCGTACCACCGTGCGGCGCTTGCGCAGTCTGTTGCGGCCATTGCGTGGGCTGCCGGGTGTCGAGCAACTGGAAGCCGCTGCCTCGGCGGTGGGTGATGTGACGACGCCGTGGCGCGATCGTGAGGTGCTGGCGGCGTATTTGCTCAAGCATGATCAAGGCGAAGCTGCCCAACGTCGCATGGCACAGATGGCCGAAGCGTATCTGGCACTGGCCGCCAGTGCGCAGTTGGCTTCGTTGCTGATGATCCTCGATGCCTTCCCGCGTTTCCTGCGTGCCGCGCAGCGTCAGGGCCTGCTCAAAGGCTTGGCCAAACGCATCGAAAAACGCCTGGGCAAGCAGTGGCAGAAACTCGATGAAGCGCTGCACGACCCCGCCCATGACCGCCATCGTCTGCGTCTGCTGATCAAACGCGTGCGCTATGGCATCGAAGCCTATCCCGAGCTGGATCGCTTGCCGGAACCGGCGCTCAAACGCTTGAAGTCTGCGCAAGCTGCCCTGGGCGACTGGCACGACTGCTGGCAATGGCTGGCACGCGCCGAGCAGGAAGCGGATCTGCAACCATGCGTGGCAACGTGGCAGGCCGGCTTGATCAAAGCTGAACTGAAAGCCGATCAAGTGTTGGAAAAACTCAGCGCGACCTGCTTCAAATCCTGAGATCGCCGCGATCCCTGTAGGAGTGAGCCTGCTCGCGATAGCAATCTATCAGTCGCCAATTCATTGTCAGATAAATCGCTATCGCGAGCAGGCTCACTCCTACAGAGGATTTTCAGCGTGACGGATATTGGTCCAAGGCCTATCTGTCAGCCCATTTGACCGGAATAGACGCTGCGCCGCGGTGCCGGGCTGGTTAAGATCGCCGCATCCCTTTTTTGCTTGCCGAGGTTGCCATGCGCTTTTGCGATCTGCTCGATGCCGACCGCCAACAACCTGAAGTGACCATTCCCGCCGAATGGGGACAGGGTCGGGCCAGTTTTGGTGGCCTGGTGGCTGCGCTGCAATTTGAAGCCATGCGCGCCAGAGTGCCGGACGAGCGTCCCGTGCGTTCGCTGGCGATCACTTTCGTCGGCCCCGTCGAACCGCAAATCCCGGTGAGTTTCGAGGTCGAGGTGCTGCGCGAAGGCAAAGCCGTCAGCCAGGTATTGGGCCGAGCCATGCAGAAGGGTCAGGTGGTGACGATCATTCAGGGCAGCTTCGGTGCTTCACGGCCCTCGGAAGTGGCCGTTGACGCGTACCCGGCACCGACCATGAAACACTGGGATGAATGCCAGGAGCTGCCGTATATCAAAGGTGTGACCCCGGAGTTCATGCGTCATCTGGCGATGCGCTGGAGCGTCGGCGGCATGCCGTTCACCGGCACGCAGTCGCGGCAGATGGGCGGATGGGTGCGTTTGCGTGGAGACGTTCGGGAAGAGCCGGTCAATGAAGCGCATCTGCTGGCGCTGGTTGATGCGTGGCCACCGGCGCTGTTGCCGTACCTGAAGAAGCCGGCACCGGGCAGCACACTGACCTGGACCATCGAATTCGTTCAGCCCTTAAGGAACGTGAGTACGCTGGACTGGTGCCAATACCTGGCCGATATCGAATACGCTGCCGATGGCTACGGCCATGTCGCCGCAAAGCTGTGGAGCGCGGAGGGAGAGTTGATCGCCATGAGTCGTCAGACGGTGACGATCTTTGCCTGACTCAATGCCGACGGTGACGCTCACGCCAGGCGCGCCACCAACCGCCGCTGAGCAAGAAGCGCGGGAAAGTCAGGAACTGCTCGACCAGCAAGCGTGACACCGCGTCTTTACGATCACTGAACGGCTCGGAGGCTTGCGCCTCCAGGCTGTGGCCGTGGCGCTGCAGACCCAGCGCCGCGAGGATACCGATCACGCCGATGGCGACGCTGGCCAGACTCAGGCTGAACACCCCCGACACGATCAACAGAAAGGCCACGATAAACAGCGGCACGGCAATCAGGTGCAGCACCAGATTGGTCGGATGCTGGTGATTGCCCGGGTAGGCGCGCCATTGCCACGCGGGAAGGTTGGGGTGACGTTTGCCCATGTTGCTACTCCTTGATCCATGTTTGAACTCATGGTTGAAGAATAGGCGCGGGCGAGGAGGGCGGCGAATCAAGGTTGGCTATTGAAGTGATAGGGGCAATGGACAAATTGGATGTTGCCCAATCTGGCCCCATCGCGAGCAGGCTCACTCCTACATTTGGAACGCATTCCCCCTGTAGGAGTGAGCCTGCTCGCGATGGCGTCATCAAAGTTTCAACTGACCTATCGCCTTGTTAAGCGCCCCAGCCAACGTCGCCAACTCACTGCTCGTCGTCGCCGAATCCACCGTCTGCCGTACGGTGTTTTCAGTCACATCGCGAATACTCACCACTGCGCGGTTCATCTCCTCGGCGACCTGACTCTGCTGCTCCGCCGCCACGGCAATCTGCGTGTTGCTCTCACGCATCTGCGCCACCGCCCCGGTGATCTCAGCCAGTGCCTCACCGGCCTCCTGTGCCTGTTGCACGCAGTCGTCGGCCTTGTACGAACTCTCCTGCATGAAGTCCACCGCATCGCGGGTGCCGGCCTGCAGGGCGGACACCATGGTGGTGATCTCATCGGTCGAGGTTTGCACACGCTTGGCCAGATTGCGCACCTCATCGGCAACCACCGCAAAACCGCGGCCCATCTCGCCGGCGCGGGCCGCTTCGATGGCGGCGTTCAACGCGAGCAGGTTGGTCTGCTCGGCGATGCTGTGAATCACACTGACCACGCCGTTGATTTGCTGGCTGTCCTCGGCCAGCCGTTGAATCATCTCGGCGGTCTGCTGCACGCCGCTCGACAGCCCGGCAATCGACTGCTGCACCCGCGCCACTACCTGTTGGCCGCTGCCGGCGAGGCCGTCGGCGGTCTTTGACAGATCGCGGGTGGCACCGGCGTGCTGGGCGATGTGATAGACGGTGGCGGTCATCTCGTTGATCGCGGTGGCGGCCTGATCGGTCTCGCTCTGCTGGCCGAGCATGCCGTGACGCACTTCATTCATGCTCGACGCCAGCCGTGCCGCACCGACGTCCAGTTGCCGCGCGGTGTTGGCGACGGTCGTGACCACACGCTGATAACCGGCCTGCATCGCATTGAAGGCATTGGCCATCTGCCCGACTTCGTCCTTGCCCGCCAACGGCACGCGGGCCGAGAGGTCGCCGGTTTTTTCGACGTGGAGCATCACGTCTTTCAACGTATTGAGTTGGCTGAGCAGAAAGCGGATCAGCAATTGCGAAGCGCCGAGCATCGCCAGCATCAGGATAAACACCGCGAATGCGTAGTTGGCGAAGCGCTCGCTGAACACCTGGCTCAGGCTCGGGGTGTAGGCGATGACCGCCACTTGTTCGCCATCGGCGCGGCTGAATACCTCGGCGCCCATTAACGGGTTGTCGCCGAACAGCGGCATTTCATTGATGGCATTCCAGCCGTTGCTGCCGCTGATTTCCAGCAGCGGTTGATCGTTGAGACGCGGCGCTTCACCGCGCTTGAAGGTCAGCACCTGAGCGGATTTGGGCAGCGCCCGCTCTGGCGGCCAGGCCTTGAGCAGTTGCGCCTGCGCCTGAGCGGAGGCTTGCGCGGCGTGGCTGCGGGCCTGTTGTTCAAGCTGGACGGCGTACAACACCAGCAGCAGGGTGGTGACAAAGGCGACCGCGTTGACCGCCCAGAATTTGTATTTCAGCGAGATATTGCTAAGCCAGGCACCCATGGAGGTCTTCTCTGATAGCGGAAACAGTTTTGGCAAGGTGCCATTATTGTGCCGCTATCCAGATGACAAGACCTTGATATGAGTCAACAGACGCCGCCATCCTGCTTTTTGTAGGAGTGAGCCTGCTCGCGATAGCGGTGTGTCAGTCAATGATGTAAGCAACTGACCCACCGCTATCG
>NZ_JABWQS010000022.1:0-96232 GCF_014268545.1 Pseudomonas sp. SWRI81 | reverse complement strand
GCTCGCGATAGCGGTGTATCAGTCAACACACGTTTAGCTGACATACCGCTATCGCGAGCAGGCTCACTCCTACAGGGGACCGTGGCGATCTTGAAAGCGACCTGCATCTGTACTGAAAGCGCTACAGCGGAACGATATCGCTACACCCTCCTCTGATCGCCGCTGTGCAAGGCGTTGATCCCGTTCAGCTTTTTTCTTCGCACCGAGCTGTAGCGATTTCGCTACACACACCAATCTGTCGATCCTCAGCGGAATCGTTAACTCATTGATTAAAAAAGAAAAATTGACCTTGGCCGCGTTCTTGCTAATCAATCCTCATAAATAAGGGCCTTCGCGCCCACGCTTTCCACCGCGTCCACCAGACGAGTCTGGCCCCTGAGGAGTTTCCATGAGCGAGTTGCGTTTTACCGAAGATCACGAATGGCTGCGCACCGAAGCCGACGGCAGCGTTACTGTCGGCATTACCGCGTTTGCGCAGAACGCCCTGGGCGACGTGGTATTCGTGCAACTGCCTGAATTGCAGCCCTACGAAAAAGGCGCTGAAGCCGCCACTGTGGAATCGGTCAAAGCCGCGAGCGGCGTATACATGCCCCTCGACGGTGACGTGCGGGAAGTCAATCCGGCGCTGCAAGACGCCCCGGAACTGGTCAACGAAGATCCGCTGGGCGAAGGCTGGTTCTTCCGCTTCCAGCCAAGCGACGCTTCGGCAGTCGCTAAACTGCTCGATCAGGACGCGTACGACCGTCTGATCAAAGCCCAAGCCGAAGCCTGAGGAGTAAACGCCATGACCCAAGTCAACCTCGGCACCGCCAACGAATTCATCGCCCGCCACATCGGCCCGCGCGCCGATGACGAGCAAGCCATGCTCAACAGCCTCGGCTTCGACTCGCTCGAAGCACTGAGCGCCAATGTCATCCCGGAAAGCATCAAGGGCACCAGCGTCCTCGGCATGGACGACGGCCTCAGCGAAGCCGACGCCCTGGCGATGATCAAAGCCATCGCCGGCAAAAACCAGCTGTTCAAAACCTACATCGGCCAGGGCTACTACAACTGCCACACGCCATCGCCGATCCTGCGCAACCTGCTGGAAAACCCGGCCTGGTACACCGCTTACACACCGTACCAGCCAGAAATTTCCCAGGGCCGTCTCGAAGCGCTGTTGAATTTCCAGACCCTGATCAGCGACCTCACCGGCCTGCCGATCGCCAACGCATCCTTGCTCGACGAAGCCACCGCCGCTGCCGAAGCCATGACCTTCTGCAAACGCCTGAGCAAGAACAAGGGCAGCCACCAGTTCTTCGCCTCGATCCACAGCCACCCGCAAACGCTCGACGTGCTGCGCACCCGTGCCGAGCCGCTGGGCATTGACGTGGTCGTGGGCGATGAGCGCGAACTGACTGACGTCACACCATTCTTCGGCGCGCTGCTGCAATACCCGGCGAGCAACGGCGACCTGTTTGATTACCGCGAACTGACCGAACGCTTCCACACCGCCAACGCTTTGGTGGCCGTAGCCGCTGACCTGCTGGCCCTGACCCTGCTCACCGCACCGGGCGAGTTCGGCGCTGACGTGGCCATCGGATCGGCGCAGCGCTTTGGCGTGCCGCTGGGCTTCGGTGGTCCGCACGCGGCTTACTTTTCGACTAAAGATGCGTTCAAGCGCGACATGCCGGGCCGTCTGGTGGGTGTCTCGGTTGATCGGTTCGGCAAGCCGGCGCTGCGTCTGGCGATGCAGACCCGTGAGCAACACATCCGCCGTGAGAAGGCCACGTCGAACATCTGCACCGCGCAGGTGCTGCTGGCCAACATCGCCAGCATGTACGCCGTCTATCACGGCCCTAAAGGCCTGACGCAGATCGCCAACCGCGTGCATCACCTGACCGCGATCCTGGCCAAGGGCCTGACCGCGCTGGGCGCCAAAGTCGAACAAGCCAACTTCTTCGACACGCTGACCGTGGCCACCGGCGCGCACACTGCTGCACTGCACGACAAGGCCCATGGCGCACAGATCAACCTGCGCGTGATTGACGCTGAACGGCTGGGCCTGTCGGTCGACGAAACCACCACTCAGGCTGACATCGAAGCCCTGTGGAGCCTGTTCGCCGACGGCAAGACCCTGCCGGATTTCGCCGCCCTCGCAGCCATAGTAGAAAGCACCATCCCGGCCTCGCTGGTACGCCAGTCGCCGATCCTCAGCCACCCGGTGTTCAACCGCTATCACTCGGAAACCGAGTTGATGCGCTACCTGCGCAAGCTGGCGGACAAGGACCTGGCGCTGGACCGCACGATGATCCCGCTGGGCTCGTGCACCATGAAGCTCAACGCCGCCAGCGAAATGATCCCGGTGACCTGGGCCGAATTCGGTGCCCTGCACCCGTTCGCTCCGGCCGCACAAAGCGCCGGCTATCAGCAACTGACCGATGAACTGGAAGCGATGCTCTGCGCCGCCACCGGTTACGACTCGATCTCGCTGCAACCGAACGCCGGTTCGCAAGGTGAATACGCTGGCCTGCTGGCGATCCGTGCTTATCACCAGAGCCGTGGCGACGAGCGCCGTGACATCTGCCTGATTCCGTCGTCGGCCCACGGTACCAACCCGGCCACGGCACAAATGGCCGGCATGCGCGTGGTCGTCACTGCATGCGATGCGCGCGGCAACGTCGACATCGAAGACCTGCGTGCCAAAGCCATCGAGCACCGCGAACACCTCGCCGCGCTGATGATCACCTACCCGTCGACCCACGGCGTGTTCGAAGAAGGCATCCGCGAAATCTGCGCGATCATTCACGACAACGGCGGCCAGGTGTACATCGACGGCGCCAACATGAACGCGATGGTCGGCCTCTGCGCACCGGGTAAATTCGGCGGCGACGTTTCGCATTTGAACCTGCACAAGACCTTCTGCATTCCGCACGGCGGTGGCGGCCCGGGCGTCGGCCCGATTGGCGTCAAGTCGCACCTGACCCCGTTCCTGCCCGGCCATGGCCAGATGGAGCGCAAGGAAGGTGCAGTCTGCGCGGCACCGTTCGGCAGCGCGAGCATTCTGCCAATCACCTGGATGTACATCCGCATGATGGGCGGCGCCGGTCTCAAGCGCGCTTCGCAACTGGCGATCCTCAACGCCAACTACATCGCCCGTCGCCTCGAAGAACATTACCCGGTGCTCTACTCGGGCAGCAATGGTCTGGTGGCGCACGAGTGCATTCTCGATCTGCGTCCGTTGAAAGACAGCAGCGGTATCAGCGTCGATGACGTCGCCAAGCGCCTGATCGACTTCGGCTTCCACGCCCCGACCATGTCGTTCCCGGTGGCCGGCACGTTGATGATCGAGCCGACCGAAAGCGAATCCAAAGAAGAACTGGACCGCTTCTGCGACGCCATGATCCGCATCCGCGAAGAAATCCGCGCAGTGGAAAACGGCACGCTGGACAAAAACGATAACCCGCTGAAAAACGCCCCGCACACCGCAGCAGAACTGGTTGGCGAGTGGCCCCACCCGTACAGCCGCGAGCAAGCCGTGTACCCGGTGGCCTCGTTGATCGAAGGCAAATACTGGCCGCCGGTCGGTCGCGTCGACAACGTGTTCGGCGACCGCAACCTGGTGTGCGCCTGCCCGTCGATCGAAAGCTACGCTTAAACGGATGCGGGATCAGTTATCGCTGATCCCGCACACACCGCAGATCCCCTGTAGGAGTGAGCCTGCTCGCGATAGCGCACTGACATTCACCAATGATGTCGACTGACAGATCGCTATCGCGAGCAGGCTCACTCCTACAAGGGAATGCGCTCAGCCGCAAAAATCCGCCAATTCCCATAACAAGAAACCGGAGAACCACTCATGTCGTTAAGCGTGTTCGACCTGTTCAAGATTGGCATCGGTCCCTCCAGTTCCCACACCGTCGGCCCGATGCGCGCGGCTGCGCGTTTCGTCGAGGGTTTGCGCCGGGAAACCCTGCTGACCACCACCGCCAGCGTGCGGGTCGAGCTGTACGGCTCACTCGGCGCCACAGGCAAGGGGCACGGCAGCGACAAAGCCGTGTTGCTCGGTCTTGAAGGCGAGCACCCGGACACGGTCGACACCGAAACCGTCGCCGCGCGGCTGCAGGAAATACGCGGTAACGGTCGGTTGAATCTGCTCGGCGAACACAGCATTGCGTTCAATGAGAAAGAACAGCTGGCGATGATTCGCAAACCGCTGGCCTACCACCCCAACGGCATGATCTTTCGCGCCTTCGATGCGGCGGGCATTCAAATCCGCAGCCGCGAGTACTACTCGGTTGGCGGTGGTTTTGTCGTCGATGAAGACGCCGCCGGTGCCGACCGCATCGTCGAAGACGCCACGCCGCTGACCTTCCCGTTCAAAAGCGCCAAGGACTTGCTCGGCCATTGCAGCACTTACGGTCTGTCGATCAGTCAGGTGATGCTGACCAACGAAAGTGCCTGGCGCCCGGAAGCGGAAACCCGCGCCGGCCTGCTGAAAATCTGGCAGGTGATGCAGGATTGCGTCGCCGCCGGCTGCCGTAACGAAGGCATTCTGCCCGGCGGCTTGAAGGTCAAACGCCGCGCGGCGGCGTTGCATCGGCAATTGTGCAAGAACCCGGAATCGGCCTTGCGCGATCCGCTGTCGGTGCTCGATTGGGTCAATCTTTACGCACTCGCCGTCAACGAAGAAAACGCCAACGGCGGGCGCGTGGTTACGGCGCCAACCAACGGCGCGGCCGGGATCATTCCAGCGGTGCTGCATTACTACATGCGGTTTATCCCCGGCGCGAATGACGACGGCGTCGTGCGCTTTTTGCTGACCGCCGCCGCCATCGGCATTCTCTACAAGGAAAACGCCTCGATCTCCGGCGCCGAAGTCGGTTGCCAGGGCGAGGTCGGCGTGGCCTGTTCAATGGCGGCCGGCGCCTTGTGCGAAGTGCTCGGCGGCACTGTGCAGCAGGTCGAGAACGCCGCGGAAATCGGCATGGAACACAACCTCGGCCTGACCTGCGACCCGATTGGCGGCCTGGTGCAGGTGCCGTGCATCGAGCGCAATGCCATGGGCTCGGTGAAAGCCATCAACGCGGTGCGCATGGCCATGCGCGGCGACGGCCAGCATTTCGTCTCCCTCGACAAGGTCATCCGCACCATGCGCCAGACCGGCGCCGACATGAAAAGCAAATACAAGGAAACCGCCCGCGGCGGTCTGGCGGTCAACATTATCGAATGCTGATGCTCGCGCATCGGCGGCTGCACATTTTTCAGGAGTTGAAGATGCCTACCGAATCACTGTCGAAAACCCCGCTCCATGCCCTGCACCTCGAACTGGGCGCGCGCATGGTGCCGTTCGCCGGCTATGACATGCCCGTGCAATACCCGCTCGGGGTGATGAAAGAACACCAGCACACCCGCGAACAGGCCGGGCTGTTTGACGTCTCGCACATGGGGCAAATCCGTCTGACCGGTGCCAACGCCGCCAAAGCCCTGGAAACCCTGGTCCCGGTGGACATCATCGATCTGCCGGTGGGCATGCAGCGTTACGCGATGTTCACCAACGAAACCGGCGGCATCCTCGACGACCTGATGGTCGCCAACCTCGGTAACGACGAGTTGTTTCTGGTAGTCAACGCCGCGTGCAAGGACCAGGACCTGGCGCATCTGCAACAACATATTGGCGCTCAGTGCACCATTAAGGCGCTGTTCGAAGAGCGCGCCTTGCTCGCCCTGCAGGGTCCGGCGGCGGTTACCGTCCTCGCCCGCCTGGCACCCGACGTGGCGAAAATGACGTTCATGCAGTTCAACCGTGTGTCGTTGCTGGGCGTGGATTGCTTTGTCAGCCGTTCGGGCTACACCGGTGAAGACGGTTTTGAAATCTCGGTGCCGGCCGCCGAGGCGGAAAAACTCGCCCGCGCCCTGCTCTCCGAACCCGAAGTCCAGGCCATCGGTCTCGGCGCGCGCGATTCGCTGCGTCTGGAAGCCGGCCTGTGTCTGTACGGCCACGACATGAACACCGACACCACGCCGATCGAAGCCAGCCTGCTGTGGGCAATCTCCAAGGCACGCCGCGCCGACGGCCCGCGGGCCGGCGGTTTCCCGGGCGCAGAGCAGATCTTTGCCCAGCAACAGAACGGTGTCGCGCGCAAACGCGTCGGCCTGCTGCCGCAAGAACGTACGCCGGTGCGTGAAGGCGCAGAGATCGTCAACGAGGCCGGCGAAACCATCGGCAGCGTGTGCAGCGGCGGTTTCGGTCCGACCTTGGGCGGCCCTTTGGCGATGGGGTACCTCGACAGCGCCTACGTTGCTCTCGACACACCCGTTTGGGCCATCGTTCGTGGGAAAAAGGTGCAAATGCTTGTAAGCAAAATGCCATTTGTTCCGCAACGCTACTATCGTGGCTGATTGACTGTTTCTATAAGTAACGCGATTGCGTTATGCATGCACTAATGTGTAACGCAATCGCCATAAAACAGTGCGTTTTTTAACAATCGAATCGAATATGAACGCTGCTTATAACGATTGAAAAAAGTAGAACCGAACAATCGTCTAAGGCGACACTAGTGGACTGACTAATTCCCGCCAAGCGCAATAAAACCGGGGCCCTCACAGGGGGTTGTTTTTTCTCCCGTAGTTGGCGTAGAGTTTATCCACTGTGTTTGCATGGGTCAGCCTTGAATCGTGACCTGGGCAGTAGCCTACAAGTTAGCTACATCCCGCTCGACGTCTTCTTACTCCTTGCAACCAGCTCCAGTACTCTTTCATGAGAAAGAGGCTGTCATCAATTTTTGCGTCAAAGGAAATAAGAAATGTCCCAACGTCAGAGCGGTACCGTCAAGTGGTTTAACGACGAGAAAGGTTTTGGTTTTATCACGCCTGAAAGCGGTCCGGATCTGTTCGTGCATTTCCGCGCCATTCAGGGCAACGGCTTCAAAAGCCTGAAAGAAGGCCAGAAAGTGACTTTCGTCGCTGTGCAAGGCCAGAAAGGCATGCAGGCTGACGAAGTACAAGCAGAAGCCTGATCTCAGTAACGAAAAAAGCCCCTGATATTGATATCAGGGGCTTTTTTGTGCGCGCGAATCCGTAAAATGGCGCTTCATTTGCGTCCAGAGGCTGCCATGTCGAAAAACCAGCTCACTCCACAGGGCGACTTTCCTGCCGTTGGCCTTGGCCGTCGCCTGGCAGCGATGTTCTATGACTTCCTGCTGTGCACCGCCCTGCTGATCGTTACCGGATTCGCTTACAAACTGATCCAGGCCGCGATCATCGGCGAAGAGCGCCTGCGGACGATGACCGATGCCGGGCAGCTTGATGGTGATCCGCTGTATTCGACGGTGCTGCTGTTGGTGTTGTTCGGCTTCTTCGCCAAGTTCTGGACCCATGGCGGGCAGACGCTGGGCATGCAGGTCTGGGGCATTCGTGTGCAGAACGCTGACGGCACGGCGATCAGCCTGTGGCAGGCGCTGCTGCGGTTTATGGTCTCGATCGCGTCATGGCTGTGCGTTGGGCTTGGGTTCTTCTGGTCGCTGTATGACAAGCAGAAGCGCACGTGGCATGACATCTATTCGGATACACGCTTGGTGCGAATCCCGAAAAAGAGCAAATAATTTCCATACCCAAGAGTCCCCCCTGTGGCGAGGGGATTTATCCCCGTTGGGTGGCGAAGCCGCCCCAAAATCAACCACCGCGGTGTATCAGACACACCGCGTGCGCTGCTTTACGACTGCTGCGCAGCCGAACGGGGATAAATCCCCTCGCCACAGGGCTCACTCCTGCAAAGGTTTTGCTCAGGCGTTACCGGCCAATTTCATCCGCGCCGCCTGGGTGAAGTCGAGCATGCGCTTCAACGGCCGGATCGCCTGGGGAATCAGCGCCGGATCGACAAAGATCTCGTTGCTACCTTCCTGCAAGCACTTGAGCGTGCGCTCAAGGGTGTTCATGGCCATCCACGGGCAATGTGCACAACTGCGGCACGCCGCGCCGTTACCGGCAGTAGGTGCCTCGATGAAGACCTTGTCCGGGCACAGCTGCTGCATCTTGTAGAAGATGCCACGGTCGGTCGCCACGATGAAGGTCTTGTTCGGCAGGGTTTGCGCAGCAGCGATCAGTTGGCTGGTGGACCCGACGGCGTCCGCCAGTTCGATCACCGATGTCGGCGACTCCGGGTGCACCAGAATCGCGGCATCCGGATACAGCGCCTTCATGTCCTCCAATTGCTTGGACTTGAACTCTTCGTGAACGATGCAGGCACCGTCCCACAGCAGCATGTCGGCGCCGGTCTTGCGCTGAATGTAGGTGCCAAGGTGCTTGTCAGGCCCCCAGATGATCGTCTCGCCGTTGTCCATCAGGCTCTCGACAATTTCCAGCGCGCAGCTTGAAGTTACCACCCAGTCAGCCCGAGCCTTTACCGCGGCGGAAGTGTTGGCGTAAACCACCACGGTGCGTTCCGGGTGCTGATCGCAGAACGCCGAAAACTCGTCGACAGGGCAACCCAGGTCCAGCGAGCAGGTCGCCTCCAGCGTCGGCATCAGCACGCGTTTTTCCGGGTTGAGGATCTTTGCGGTCTCGCCCATGAATTTAACGCCGGCAACCACAACGGTCTTGGCCGGGTGGGCATTGCCGAAGCGGGCCATTTCGAGGGAGTCGGAGACACAGCCGCCGGTCTCTTCGGCCAGGGCCTGAATCACCGGATCGCAATAAAAGTGAGCCACCAGCACCGCGTCCTGAGCCTTGAGCTCGGCGGCAATGGCAGAACGGTAATAAGCCTCTTCTTCGGCCGTCAGCGGTTTGGGCTGCTTGGCATCGAGGTGGGCTTGCACCAGAAGGCGTTCGGAAATCTGCGTCATGTTCGCAAGACCTGCAGGCGCTTTCGCGCGAAAGTCGAGTATACACCCGGCTCCGGACCGCTTGAGGGTACCGCCGGGAGAGTGAGTGTCATCAGGCACGGACAGCGTTGAAGCTGCGCAAGGCTACAGAATATCCCGTTGATACAAAAGATGATTCTGATCTGTGTCAGGCCGGGTGGCGCTGAAACGAAGGGTGTCTGAAATGCAGGCAAAAAAAAACCCGGAAATCCTCACTTTCGTGGGCCTTCCGGATTTTCTAAACCGCCAAATATGGTGGGTCGTGTGGGATTCGAACCTACGACCAATTGGTTAAAAGCCAACTGCTCTACCAACTGAGCTAACGACCCGCTGTGTGGTGGCGCGTATAATACTGATTTTTAAGGACTATTCAACACCTTTTTGAAAAAAATCAAAAATAAGGGGTTGGATCGCTCACACCCGCCGCTGCAAAGCCTTCTGCACGCAAGCGGCAGCTGTCGCATTTGCCGCACGCGCGGCCGTCATCGTCGGCCTGATAGCAGGAAACGGTCAGGCCGTAGTCGACGCCCAACTTCACGCCGGCCTGGACAATTTGCGCCTTGCTCAGGTTCTGCAAAGGCGCCTGAATGCGGAAGCCATTGCCTTCCACGCCAGCCTTGGTCGCCAGATTGGCCATGCGCTCGAACGACTCGATGAACTCGGGGCGGCAATCCGGGTAGCCGGAATAATCGACCGCGTTCACGCCAATGAAGATGTCGCGAGCGCCGAGGACTTCTGCCCAGCCCAGCGCCAGAGACAGGAATACCGTGTTGCGCGCCGGCACGTAGGTCACCGGAATGCCCTCGCCCAGCTCTTCGGGAATGTCGATACTGGTGTCGGTCAGGGCTGAGCCACCCATGCCGTTGAGATTGAGGCCGATCACCTTGTGCTCGACCACACCCAGATCGCGCGCCACCCGAGCGGCGGCGTGCAGTTCGGCGTGGGAGCGCTGGCCGTAATCGAAGCTCATGGTGTAGCAGGCGTAGCCTTCAGCGCGGGCCATCGCTACCACGGTGGCCGAGTCGAGGCCGCCGGACAGCAGGATGACCGCGCGTTTTTCGGTGGTGTTCAGTTGTTCAGTCATGTCAGCGCCCCGGCTCGTCATTCCAAAGATATTTGTGCAATTGCAATTGCAGGCGTACTGGCAGGTTGTCCGCCACTACCCAGTCAGCCAGTTCCCGTGCGTTGAGATCATGGTGACTTGGCGAGAACAGGACTTCGCCGGCACGTTGGTCGAGACCATACTGAATCAGCTTGGAGACGGCCCAGTCATAGTCTTCCCGCGAGCAAATGACAAACTTCACCTGATCGTTGCGGGTCAGCAGTTCGATATTTTCGTAACGGTTGCGATGGGCTTCTTTGGAGCCCGGCGTCTTCAGATCGACCACACGACTGACGCGCGGATCGACCGCCGAAACGTCGAGGGCGCCACTGGTTTCCAGCGAGACCTCGTAACCGGCATCACACAACTGCTTGAGCAATGGAATGGCGTTCGGCTGCGCCAGCGGCTCACCGCCGGTGACGCAAACGTAGCGCGGACGAAACCCGGCCACTTGTTCAAGGATGTCGTCGAGGTTGCGAACGGTGCCACCGCTGAACGCATAGGCGCTGTCGCAGTATTGGCAACGCAAAGGGCAACCGGTCAGGCGCACGAAAACCGTGGGCAGCCCGGCAGTCCGCGTTTCCCCCTGCAACGAGTAGAAAACTTCGGTGATTCTCAATGTGTCTTGCATAGTCGCCACGGGCGTAACAGCTAAACAGGCTGTCCGCCTCCGTCAGGCACTTCAGGCAATCCCGCCAACGCGTAGACCGCCAGAAGCGTGTTTCAGAAAAAGGGCGTGAATTCTAACGAAAAAACCCGCGACAAGCGCGGGTTTCTTCGTGAAGGGTCAAACAGCCTTACATGCGCTGCAGATCGCGTTGGGCCAGCTGCGCGGCGGAAGTGCCCGGATACTGGGCGACCACCTGCTGCAAAATGCCTTTGACCTTGTCGGTATGACCGAGGCGGCGCTCGACATCAGCCAGCTTGTACAGCGAGTCCGGCACTTTGTTGTGCTTGGGATAGAGCTGCGAAACCTTGGCAAAAGCCTGACCGGCGCCTTGCAGATCGCCTTTGGCCAGGTTCACTTCGCCCAACCAGTACTGGGCGTTGCCCGCGTACTGGCTGTTCGGGTATTTGCGCAGGAACGCGGCGAAAGCCTGGCTGGCCTTGTCGAAATCCTTGGCCTTGATCAGGTCGAAAGCGGCATCGTAATACAGCTTTTCCTTGGCCGGATCAGCCGGTTCGCTACCCGCTGCCGGCGCCTGGGCAGCCGCCCCGGCTCCTGCAGCAGCACCGGCAGCAGCACTTGCATCGCCACCGGTAGAAGAATTCTCTGGAGTCGCGGCTGGTGCAACGCCGGATCCTATGCGCCGATCAAGATCCTGGTATCGCTCCAGGGATTCCTGCTTCATGCGCGCAACCTGATTTTGCAGTTCTTCGATCACGCCTTGCTGGCGCGAGATCTGATCCTGCATCTGTTGCAATTGGTTGAACAGCATGCCTTGTGCCGAGGCAGGGGCCGAAGCCGCTCCCCCGGCATAGGCGCCGTTCGTACCGTAACCCGCAGGCGGATAACTGCTCCCGCTATTGTTATAACCGGAGTTGTCATCGACCACAGGAACCGCAGCCCACGCCGCAAGCGGCGCGAGGCTGAGAGCCAGAACAGTTACAGCACGACGGCACGTTCGCATATCGAATTACTTACGCAGTTCGACGCGACGGTTCTGGGCCCAGGACTGCTCGTCGTTGCCGGTAGCAACTGGACGCTCTTCGCCGTAGGAAACCAGTTCCAGCTGAGCTGGGGAAACGCCTTGCAGTACCAGGTAGCGCTGAACGGCTTTCGCACGACGCTCGCCCAGTGCCATGTTGTACTCACGAGTACCACGTTCGTCGGTGTTGCCTTCCAGAACAACGCGAGCGCCGTTTGCTTTCAGGTCTTTGGCGTGAACGTCCAGAGCGCGCATGGCTTCTGGCTTCAGGTCCGAGCTGTCGTATTCGAAGTAGAAGGTGGTGATTGCGCGCAGAGCAGCTTCTTCGCTCAGGGAACCGTCAACGGCACCAGTGTTTGCGCCGTAACCAGCGTTTGGATCAACAGCGCCTTCACCGGCGTTGTCGCCGCCTTTGGACGAGCAACCTACAGCTACAGCCATGGCCAGAGCCAGCGCAGCAAATTTACCAAACTTCAGCATTTCCATCGTGAAACTCCTAATGAACCCCAGTGTGTTAAGTAAAACGTGTAGCGCCGCGTCAGTTCAGGTAAGGGGACCAGGACGGTTCTCTGACTTCGCCTTGAGCGGTAGGAAGCGGGAGCCTAACGCGTCCATTAATGGACACGAGCATCAAGACTCCCCGGCCCTGCTGGCGGGTGGCGTAGATTACCATGGTGCCGTTGGGCGCAACAGTAGGTGACTCGTCCAGAGTGCTATCAGTGAGGATCTTTACACTGCCTCGCTGCAGATCCTGAGCTGCCACCTTGAAATTGGTGAAGCCATCCTGACGGTGGATCATCACCAAAGTCTTTTCATCGGCCGAGAGTTTAGGGTTGGCGTTGTAGTTGCCTACGAACGTCACACGCTCGGCACCACCGCCACTGGCGCTGGTTTTGTAGATCTGTGGTTTGCCGCCACGGTCGGAGGTGAAATAGATGGTCGAGCCATCCTTGCCCCAGTACGGTTCGGTGTTGATGCCAGGGCCTGCGGTGACGCGGGTGATCTGACGCGAACCGAGGTTCATCACGTAGATGTCCGGGTTACCGTCCTTGGACAGCACGAACGCCAGGCGATTGCCGTCCGGCGACCAGGCTGGCGCACCGTTCAGGCCTTCGAAGTTGGTGATCTGCTCACGGCGACCGGTATCAATGTTCTGCATGAAGATACGTGGGCGCTTCTGCTCGAACGACACGTAGGCGATACGCTTGCCATCCGGCGCGAAACGCGGCGACAGGATCGGCTCGCGCGATTGCAGCAGGGTCACGGCGCGTGCACCGTCATAGTCCGAACGCTGCAGGGTATAGCGGGTGTTCTTCTCGGAGAACCGCTCGGCCGTCACGTACAGCAGACGGGTCGAAAACGCGCCTTTGATACCGGTGAGCTTTTCAAACGACTGGTCAGAGATGTAGTGCGCCATGTCGCGCAATTGCTCGGTCGTACCGGAAACACTGCCATCGGCCACTTTCTGTTCGGTAGCCACGTTGAACAGTGCCCACTGCACCTGCAGGCGACCGCCCGCTGGAACAATGCTGCCGACCATCATGTATTGCGCACCGACAGCCTTCCAGTCACGGAAGATGATTTCGCTCGGCTGGCTTGGCTGGCTGATCATGTTCTGCTTTGGAATCGGCGAGTAGTAGCCCGAGTTGCGCAGGTCGTTGCCAATGATCTCAGCCATGTCGTCCGGCAGGACGGCACCGCCCTGGAAGCCGAACGGTACAACGGCGATCGGGGTGGCCCGATCGCTGCCGCTGGTGACCAGAATGTTCTTTTCATCCGCCATCGCGATCCCTGCCATGCAGCAGATCACGACCAGCATTCCTCGAAGAAGGTTTCTCACAAGGCTAAATCCTCAGGTGTGAATGTCATCTTGAACGAACGATACGGAGCGAAATCGCTCGGCTTCATTCCCTGCATTTCTGTCAAACGTCCAATATTCTTGACCGCCGCCACTGCCGAAGCATCGAACGGACCGTCGCCACTGGATTTGGCCACGCTGACCGAGGTCACCGTGCCGTCCGGCAACATGCCGATTTGCAGCACGACCGTCATGCCTTTGCGTGCCGAAGGAGGACGCGCCCACCCTTCTGCCGCTCGTGCCCGAATCAGGTCATCGAAACTGCCCGCGACTTCGTCGCCCTGCTCATCGGCCAGGGCCTGCTGGCGCTGCGGCGTATCGGAAAGCAAATCTGCCAGGGCCTGAGCCTTTTTGTCTTCGGCGGATTTACGTGCTGCTTCCTGCGCTTTCTTCTTCGCAGCATCGGCAGCCGCTTTCTTCTTCGCGTCCTCGGCGACTTTCTTCTTCGCCTCGTCAGCTTCAGCTTTCTTCTTGGCGTCTTCGGCGGCTTTCTTCTTCGCGTCTTCGACGATCTTCTTCTTGGCTTCTTCGGCAGCGGCTTTCTTGGCCTCTTCCTCGGCAGCCTTCTTCGCTTCGTCTTCGGCTTTCTTCTTGGCTATATCAGCCAATTGTTTCTCTTCAGCCTTTTTCGCCTCGGCTTTCTTCGCGTCGTCGGCTTTCTTGGCTTCATCAGCCTTTTTCGCTTCGTCCGCTTTTTTCGCCTCGTCGGCCTTCTTGGCTTCCTCGGCCTTTTGAGCCGCTTCCTCTTTCTTTTGTTCCGCCGCCTTCACCGCTTCCTGCTCGATCTTTTTCTGTTCCATCTGTTCGACTTCGGTCTGGCGCGCGGCGGATTTCTTCGCCTCACCCGCAATCTTCTGATTGGTCTGGGTGGTCGCCTGACTTTTTGATTTCAGCTGGTACAGAGTCGCCTGGACGATCGGCTTGGCCGGCGGCAGTTCCGGCGTGAAGGCAAAGCTGACGAACAGCATGCCGAACACCAGCACGTGCAGGACAATTGCCAGAACACTAGGCCAGAAGTAGCTTTCCGAGGCGGACGGCTCTCGCTGTTGCTGCATCAGGGGGCCTCGGTAATCAGACCAACGTTACCGACCCCGGCTTTCTGCAACCCGCCCATGGCACCCATGACGGCGCCGTAGTCGACAGTCTTGTCGCCACGAATGAACACCTGGGTACGTTTGCCGCCCTCGGTGCCGGCGCGAATGATCTTGGTCACCGCGTCCGTCATTTGCGGCAGGGTCATGGCCCTGTCCTGTTGCTTCTCGGTGTCGACTTCGCTGCCAAGGTTCCAGTAATAGGTCTTGTCAGCCTTGATCGAAATGGTCAGGACCTGGGTGTTGTTGTCCTGCGGCAAGGCTTCGCTGGAAACCTTGGGCAAATCAACTTTCACGCCCTGATTGAGCATCGGCGCAGTCACCATGAAGATGACCAGCAGCACCAACATCACGTCGATGTAAGGCACCACGTTCATCTCGGCGACCGGCTTGCGCTTTTTGCGAGCTCGAGCGATTAAAGCCATCGGGAAATACCTGCTTATTCTTCGCTGGTGTGCACTTTGCGGTGCAGGATCGCCTGGAATTCATCGGCGAAGGTGTAGTAACGGCCCAGCAAGGTTTCGCTGCGAGCAGCAAAACGGTTGTAAGCGATGACCGCCGGGATCGCGGCGAACAGGCCGATCGCGGTGGCGATCAGGGCTTCGGCGATACCCGGGGCCACGGTGGCCAGGGTCGCTTGCTGGGCACTGGCCAGGCCGCGGAAGGAGTTCATGATGCCCCACACGGTACCGAACAGGCCGATGTACGGGCTGACCGAACCGACAGTGGCGAGGAACGGCAGGCTCTGCTCGAGCTTCTCTTCTTCACGGGAGATAGCCACGCGCATGGCACGGGCCACACCTTCCATCACCGCTTCAGGATCGACCCCTGGCTGCTGACGCAGGCGGGAGAATTCCTTGAAACCGGCACGAAAAATCTGCTCGACGCCCGAATCCGGATCCGGGTTGCTGCCCGCCTGACGGTACAGCTTGGACAGGTCGATACCCGACCAGAAGCGCTCTTCGAAGCTCTCCAGGGCGCGTCGACCGGCACGCAGCAAGTTGCTGCGCTGAAAGATCATGATCCATGAGGTCACCGATGCGGCCACCAGAGTCAACATTACCAACTGCACCACGATGCTGGCATTGCTGACCAGGCTCCACATGGAGGAATGGTCGACGACGTTAGCTTCCACGCTTTATCTCCTGCTTTGAGTGTGTACCCGGGCCGACCGCGTCGGCGAAGGCCGCACGCAGGTCTTCGGGAAGGGCCCGGGGTTTCAAACTGTCGGTGCGCACGCAGGCCACCAAAAACTGCCCTTCACAGAGCAGCACATTATCCGTGGCCCGCCTGACCTGCTGCTTGAAGCGCAGGCTGGCACGGTTCAATTCGGTTACATCAGCGCTTACCAGCAGCTCGTCGTCCAGTCGCGCCGGCGCGTGGTAGCGCGCTTCGCTGGAATGCACGACGAACAACAGGTCCTCTCCGGCAAGCTGCGATTGGGCAAAGCCCAGTTCGCGAAGCCGCTCGGTTCGGGCCCGTTCCATAAACTTGAGGTAATTAACGTAATACACGATGCCGCCCGCATCGGTGTCTTCGTAATAAACGCGACAACGATGTGCGAACAGCCCAAGCCCGTTTTGCGCGCGCATACTCTAGTGCTTACTCCTCAGGTTGCCAATCCGGCCAGGCAACTGTTTTTCATTGATTCGAGGCTTTACCGTAAAAGTACCGTCGTCTGACAGTACAAACCCTGAATAAATCGACAGCAAATGTGTATCAGTCGTCCGCAGCATCGAGAAACTCGTCTGCCACGGGCATTTCGCCCATTCGTGACGGAATGTTTAAACCGAAATGCAGATAGGCATGCCGCGTCACCACCCTGCCCCGCGGCGTGCGCATGATATAGCCCTGTTGAATCAGATACGGTTCCAGCACGTCTTCGATGGTATGACGCTCTTCGCTGATCGCGGCGGCAAGACTGTCGATCCCGACCGGCCCGCCATCGAACTTCTCGATCATGGTCAGCAGCAGACGCCGGTCCTGATGATCGAAACCATGTTCATCGACATCCAGCAGGTTCAGCGCCAGGTCCGCCACGGCTTTGGTGATGTGACCCTTGGCACGGACTTCGGCGAAATCGCGCACTCGCCGCAGCAGACGGTTGGCGATCCGTGGCGTACCCCGGGCGCGACGAGCGATCTCGAACGACCCCTCCGGATCGAGCGGCAAACCAAGAATGGCCGCCGAACGACTGACAATCGTCGCCAGATCCGCCGTGCTGTAGAACTCCAGGCGCTGGACGATACCGAAACGGTCACGCAGCGGGTTGGTCAGCATGCCGGCGCGGGTGGTCGCGCCGACCAGGGTGAACGGTGGCAGATCCAGTTTGATCGAGCGTGCTGCCGGCCCTTCGCCGATCATGATGTCGAGCTGAAAGTCTTCCATCGCCGGGTACAGCACTTCTTCCACGATCGGCGACAGACGATGGATTTCGTCGATGAACAACACGTCGTGCGGCTCAAGGTTGGTCAGCAATGCCGCCAGATCACCCGGACGCTCAAGCACCGGCCCCGAGGTGCTCTTGATCGACACGCCCATTTCCTGCGCGATGATATTGGCCAGGGTCGTTTTGCCCAGCCCCGGCGGACCAAAGATCAGCGTGTGATCCAGCGATTCGCTACGGCCGCGAGCGGCCTGGATGAACAGTTCCATCTGCTCGCGCACGGTCGGCTGGCCAATGTAATCGGCCAGGCTGACCGGGCGGATGGCGCGATCCTGGACTTCTTCGCGCTCGCGCGGGCTGTGCGCGGCGGCAATCAGACGATCAGCTTCAATCACTTAAATCATTCCCTTCAGGGCGCGGCGGATCATGTCTTCACTGCTCAGGTTTTTCTCTTTGATCGCGGAAATCGCCTTGCTCGCTTCCTGCGGCTTATAGCCCAGGGAAATCAGTGCGCTGACCGCATCGTTCTCGGCGGTATTGACCGGCGCCGGGCCGTCCGGCTGATTCGGCACCAGCGCAAACATCGCCGGCGAGGTTTCCCAGGCCTTGAAGCGATCCTTGAGCTCGACCAACAGACGCTCGGCGGTCTTCTTGCCGACGCCCGGCACCTTGGTCAGCGCCGACGTGTCCTGGGACTGCACGCAACGAATCAGCTCATCGACTTCCAGGCTCGACATCAGCGCCAGCGCCAGTTTCGGCCCGACCCCATTGAGACGGATCAACTCACGGAAAAAGTCTCGCTCACGCTTGCCGGCAAAGCCATAGAGCAACTGCGCGTCTTCGCGTACGACCAAGTGGGTGTGCAGGGTCAGCGGTTCACCGACCGACGGCAGACGATAAAGGGTGGTCATGGGCACTTCCAGCTCATAGCCAAGGCCGTTTACATCCAGAATCAGGTGCGGCGGCTGTTTCTCAGCCAGGGTGCCGCGCAAGCGTCCAATCACGTTTTGAATCCTTGAGCGCTGGCCAGCCGTGGGCTGGCGACGATTGAATAGGGCTTGCGCGCCGGCAACACAGGCACCGAAAAGCCACTTTCAGGAAAATTGATGCTGATGCTATCAGAGACGCAGGCGCCCGCCACGACTGCGTGCGGTTCCCAAGCCGTGCGCCAACAGACTGGAGCGGGTGTGGGCGTGACAAATGGCAATAGCGAGGGCATCCGAGGCATCGATTTGCGGTTTGCTGGTCAGTTTGAGCATGTGCATGACCATCATTTGCACCTGCTCTTTATTGGCAGCACCGGTGCCGACCACAGCCTGCTTGACCTGCGTGGCGGTGTACTCGGCGATTTCCAGGCATTCTTCTGCGCCGGCAACAATCGCTGCGCCGCGCGCCTGACCCAGCTTAAGCGCCGAGTCGGCGTTCTTCGCCATAAAGACCTTTTCGATGCCCATGGTCACCGGGCCATAGGTCTTGATGATCTCGCGCACGCCGCGATAGACGATTTGCAGACGCTCATGCAGCTCGCCGGACCCGGTGCGAATACAGCCCGAGGCCACATAGATGCAGCCGCCCCGCCCGGTATCGCGAACGATCCCGTAACCGGTGATGCGCGAACCGGGGTCGATACCAAGAATTAGAGTCATAACGCCTGCAGATTCATAAAAACGATTTACCTGACACCCATTACAAATGTGGGAGCGAGCCTGCTCGCGAAGGCGGTATGTCAGCAGATACAGGTGCTGAATGACACACCGCTTTCGCGAGCAGGCTCGCTCCCACAGGAAGACTAGTCGCTAATCAGCCGAGCTGGGCGGCCACGTCTTCGGGGATATCCGCGTTGGAATAAACGTTCTGCACGTCATCCAGGTCTTCAAGCATGTCGATCAGCTTGAGCACTTTCTCCGCACCTTCCAGATCCAGTTCGGCGCTGGTGGTCGGCTGCATGACGATTTCCGCGTCATCACCTTTGAATCCAGCGGCTTCCAGTGCATTACGCACCGCATAGAAGCTGGTGAAGGAGGTAAACACGTCGATCGAACCGTCTTCGTGCGTAACCACGTCATCGGCATCCGCTTCCAGCGCTGCTTCGGTCAGCGCGTCTTCATCGACGCCTGGCGCAAAGCTGATCTGACCCTTGCGCTCGAACAGATACGCCACCGAACCGTCAGTGCCCAGGTTTCCGCCACACTTGCTGAAAGCGTGGCGCACCGCGGCGGCGGTACGGTTGCGGTTGTCGGTCATGCACTCGACCATCACCGCCACGCCGCCCGGGCCGTAACCTTCGTAGGTCAGCTCTTCGACGTTGTCGGCCTCGGTGGCACCGGCACCGCGCGCCACGGCGCGGTCGATGATGTCACGGCTCATGTTGGCGCCCAGCGCCTTGTCCAGGGCCAGACGCAAACGCGGGTTGGAACCCGGATCGCCGCCGCCCTGCCGGGCCGCAACGGTCAGTTCACGGATCCACTTGGTGAAGATCTTGCCCCTCTTGGCATCCTGACGTTCTTTGCGGTGCTTGATGTTTGCCCACTTGGAATGACCTGCCATAACTCGCTCCGAATTCTCTTTGAAACCTTGCCCGCCCTGCTTGTGCAGGGCCAGCAATTAAAAAATCTCGACCTGAGAAAGAAAAAAGGCGCATCCGAAGATGCGCCTTCAGGCCCGTCTTACTCAGCCTTTGGCGTTTCGCGCAAACGAATGTGCAGCTCGCGCAATGCCTTGGCGTCCACCACGCCCGGTGCTTGCGTCATCACGTCGGCAGCACTCTGGGTTTTCGGGAAGGCGATCACTTCGCGGATCGACTGGGCGCCGGTCATCAGCATTACCAGACGGTCCAGACCGAAGGCCAGACCACCGTGCGGCGGTGCACCGTATTTCAGCGCGTCGAGCAGGAAGCCGAATTTCTCTTCCTGTTCCGCTTCATTGATGCCAAGCAGACGGAATACCGCTTGCTGCATTTCCTTGCGGTGGATACGGATCGAACCGCCGCCCAGCTCAGTACCGTTCAACACCATGTCGTACGCGCGGGACAGCGCGCCGGCCGGGTTGGCTTCGAGTTCTTGCGGCGAGCACTTCGGCGCGGTGAACGGGTGGTGCAGTGCGGAGAAGCTGCCGTCGTCGTTCTCTTCGAACATCGGGAAGTCGACGACCCACATTGGCGCCCACTCGCAGGTCAGCAGCTTGAGGTCGTGGCCGAGCTTGATGCGCAGCGCGCCCAGGGCTTCGCTGACGATCTTGGCCTTGTCGGCACCGAAGAACACGATGTCGCCATCGACTGCGCCAACGCGATCGAGGATCACGTTGAGCTTGTCTTCAGGAATGTTTTTCACGATCGGCGATTGCAGACCCTCAACACCGGCCGCGCGCTCGTTGACCTTGATGTACGCCAGGCCCTTGGCACCGTAGATGCCGACGAACTTGGTGTAATCGTCGATCTGCTTGCGCGGCATGCTCGCCCCGCCAGGAACGCGCAGTGCGGCGATACGGCATTTCGGGTCGTTGGCCGGACCGCTGAATACTTTGAAGTCGACTTCTTTCAACTGGTCGGCAACGTCAACCAGTTCCAGCGGGATACGCAGGTCCGGCTTGTCCGAACCGTAGCGGCGCATGGCTTCTTCGAAGGTCATGTGCGGGAATTCACCGAACTCCAGACCCAGCACTTCCTTGAACAGGTTGCGGATCATCTGTTCGGTCAGACCCATGATCTCTTTTTCATCGAGGAAGCTGGTCTCGATGTCGATCTGGGTGAATTCCGGCTGACGGTCGGCACGCAGGTCTTCGTCACGGAAGCATTTGGCGATCTGGTAGTAACGGTCGAAACCGGCCACCATCAACAGTTGCTTGAACAATTGCGGCGATTGCGGCAGGGCGAAGAACGAACCGGCGTGAGTGCGGCTCGGCACCAGATAGTCACGCGCACCTTCAGGGGTGGCACGGGTCAGGATCGGCGTTTCGACGTCGAGGAAGCCGTTCTCGTCGAGGAAGCGACGAATGCTGGTGGTCATGCGCGAACGCAGGCGCAGCTTCTCGGCCATTTCCGGACGACGCAGGTCGAGGAAGCGATAACGCAGACGGGTTTCTTCGCCGACGTCGGAGTATTCGTTGAGCGGGAACGGCGGGGTTTCCGACTCGTTCAACACTTCCAGTTCATAACCCAGCACTTCGATCATGCCCGAGGCCATGTTGGCGTTGGTGGCGCCGGCCGGACGCAGGCGCACCTTGCCGGTGATTTTCACGACGTACTCACTGCGCACGCGATCGGCAGCGGCGAAGCTCTCGGCGCGATCCGGATCGAATACCACCTGGGCCAGACCATCACGATCACGGATATCGAGGAAAATCACCCCGCCGTGGTCGCGGCGACGGTGAACCCATCCGCAAAGGGTAATTTCCTGGCCATCCAGGCTTTCGTTCAGTTGGCCGCAATAGTGGCTGCGCATCATGATAATGGTTCGCTTCTCGTCATTCGATATTCGGTGGAGATTCCGGCGCACTGAGGCGGTGCGGAAACTCACGCGTGTCGTTCGTCCAGGGATTGAACCCTAGTCAGCTTTGTCGCCACCGGCCAGGTTCTTCTTGGCTCCGGTCTTGAAATCGGTCTCGTACCAACCGTTGCCGCTGAGGCGAAAACCCGGCATGGACAGCTGCTTCTTCAGTTCGGGCGCCTGGCAGGCCGGGCAGTCGACCAGCGGTGCGTCACTGATCTTTTGGATGGCTTCCAACTGATGACCACAGGAAGCACATTGGTAATCGTACATCGGCATGGAGGTGTCTCGGCGATCAGGTTGCCGCCGCGCACGGGGCTTTGCGGCGAAAGGGCGGGATTATATCGATTAAATGCCGCCTGTGCAGCCGTAAGACTGCACAGGCGGCGGCCTCGTTTGCAACCGTCGCTAGGGCGAATCGGTCGGCGTCGCTTGCCGGACGCCATTCATGACACACACCACTCGCACCAGCGCGCTGAAATTCTTCACCCCGCCATGGCGCAGATGCACTTCACGGTCGACGTGGGACAGCAGCGAGCTGATCGAACAGCAATTATCTGCGGCCATGCTACCGAGGATGTTCCAGTAAACCTGCTCCAGCCGCAGGCAGGTCGCATAACCGTTCAGCCGCACGGATCGGGACAATGGCTGAATCAATGCCATGTCGAATGCGTGGATGAACGGATCGACTTTCAATTCATGTGGCAAGCCGACAACCCTGTCGCCTCGCCTGTCTCCTTCTACCATATCGCTGACACTCCTTTGCCATCTCTGCTTGTTTGAAAAGTCACATCCTGTGGCTTTCATAAAAGCGCAGACACAAAGTTATATCCAGACGACTAATTGACCGTCACCGTAGGATAAGCCGACGACACAGGTAAGATTGCGGACAGCGCGCGAGCCATGAACCTGATGGCCCGCGCGCCCGGCTTACGCTTCCAGCAGTGCGCGCAGCATCCACGCGGTCTTCTCGTGCACCTGCATGCGCTGGGTCAGCAGGTCAGCGGTCGGCTCGTCGCTGACCTTGTCGAGCAGCGGGAAGATGCCCCGCGCGGTGCGAGTCACCGCTTCCTGACCTTCAACCAATTGCTTGATCATGTCCTCGGCGCTCGGTACGCCCTCCTCTTCCTTGATGGAAGAAAGACGCGCGTAGGTGGCATAGGCGCCCGGTGCCGGGAAGCCCAGCGCGCGGATACGCTCGGCGATCGAGTCCACCGCCAGCGCCAGTTCGTTGTATTGCTCCTCGAACATCAGGTGCAGGGTGCGGAACATCGGACCGGTGACGTTCCAGTGGAAGTTATGGGTTTTCAGGTACAGCACATAAGTGTCCGACAGCAGGCGTGACAGCCCTTCGACGATGGACTTGCGGTCTTCCTCACTGATACCGATATCGATTGCCATGTTTACCCCCTAAAGGCGATTGAATTCATCCAACAGGTGCAGACCCACTCTAGCAAGACTGCCGGCAGCCTGCCGACCCCAAACGGCCAACAGGCTGCGACAAATCGACCGACAGCGTGCCATTGGCCGGGCTGATTTGAGTAGCCGCAGGCTTTGCTGTTAAATAGGCAGTGTGTCGCCATGCCCCATTTTCCGGGGTGTTGCGCATAGGCTGATGCCGTGAACGTGTCCACCGCCTCTTATTTTGTTCCGAAGCGAACCGTGCGCCTTCAGCTCTTCCTTGTGAGCCGTCATAACGTGAGCCAATCAAAATGTTGAAAATCGTCCACCTGCTAATGGGCGCAGCAGCCTTGCTGCTGTCGTTCATACCCAGCCTGAAATCCGAAGCCGTTCCTTACCTGCAACAACCCGATGCACTTTACCTGGCCTTTTTCGGCCTGCTGAACCTGGTCATTGCCCCAGTGATTCCTTACTGGAACAAAGGCCCGCGCCAGCATCTGCAAAACCTGGTCAGCGCGCTGCTGGTACTGACCGTCGTCCTGCAAACCCTGACCCTGATCGCGCCGATGCCCGTCATCGCCGGCCAGCCTGCGGTGTTGTTCAGCCTGTTGATCGCCGTGGTTGCCGTGGTGCTGCACCTGGCCGTCAGCTTCTACAAGTCATCGCCGGCGGCTGCGCCGACCCATTACGACATGAGCAACCGCGATACCGGCACCGTGAAGTGGTTCAACACCTCGAAGGGTTTCGGGTTTATCTCCCGGGATTCCGGTGATGATATTTTCGTGCACTTTCGCGCCATCCGTGGCGAAGGCCACCGCGTTCTGGTTGAAGGCCAGCGCGTCGAGTTCTCGGTGATGAACCGCGACAAAGGCCTGCAAGCCGAGGACGTCATCGCCGCCTTGCCGCGCCGCTGATCCAAGGCAAAAAAAACCGCGAGCAGCCTGGCTGTTCGCGGTTTTTTTATGCCTGTCGAATGGATCAATAATGCGGCGGCGGCGCGTCTTCTTCAAAAGCACCGAACTGCCCGACCATTTCCTCCTGACGCTTGAGCAGCGCTTGCATCTGCAACTGCAGACGCTCAACCACTCGCTGCTGGGCGACCAGCACATCGTTCAATGCCTGAATGGTGTCGTCCTGAAAGGCCATGCGGCTTTCCAGATCGGTAACGCGTTGTTCCAGGCTCATGACTCAGCCCTCCACAAAGGTGAATTCTTCGGTCAGCACCAGACGCAGGCGTTCGCGAATGGCCGCTACCTGTTCTGCGCTGTACGGTTTGGCCGGATGCCTGCCCCAGACCGGCGCCGGCCAAGCGGCATCGTCCCGCTTGCGCACGATGACATGCATATGTAACTGACTGACAACGTTACCCAACGTCGCGACGTTCAGTTTGTCGGCGTCGAACGAATCCTTCAGCAGTTCGGCCAGCGCGGTGGTCTCCTGCCAAAGCTGTTGCTGGTCAGCGACATCCAACTGAAACAACTCACTGATATCGTCGCGACGAGGCACCAGGATGAACCACGGGTAGTTCGAGTCGTTGGACAACAACAGCCGGCAGAGCGGGAAATCGCCGATGACCAGCGTGTCCTGTTGAAGTCGTGAATCTAAAGCAAACACAGTGTGTACTCCCGGCTGATCCTTTAACTCAGCTTAGCGGTCGCTCCCAAGAAGCGGCGCACCAAGCGACTGAACGGCAGCATACCTGCGAACGCAGCGACCTTCACCTCAACCGCACCCTCAAATCGCCGATGCCCCGACATGAAACATTTATCTCAGCAGCGCACCAACACGAGCCTTACCTTAAGTCTGGACTTGAGAAACAGGACGGAAATCCTTGAGGCGCGCCACCCTGGATCCTTCTCCGCCAGATTAACTCAGAGTCAGCTGTGATTTTTTTGCACCAAAACCGCACATCACGTCTACGCTCACTGGGTCGGGCATCCGCCAAATACTCACTGCGGGGTGAACCGGTAACGTTTTGGGTTGTCATGCGCGCCTTTGGTGCGCTGCAACACCATTGCGGGAACGCCGTCAAGCCCACGACAAAAACAGGCCAGAGGCCCCGTTTTCACAAGGTTTTCACATATGCGGGCGCAACGCAGAAAAATAACCGCAGCGGTTTTGCGGTTTGTGCACGCTTGTTGCATTCATAACCGTATGGACTATAAGCGCACTGCTGGAAGCGGTCGCCCAGGTCCCATAAGAACAGTGGCAGGGTTGCCCGATGGAGATTCAAGTGTTTTGCCAGGGACTCTTCTTTACCGATGCAAAAAGGCCCAGAAACAGCGATAAAGTTGTCAGTCCGGCTGCATCGGTACTGTGAATTTGCGACATCCACCGCTTCCTTTGCGACAACCGCGTAAAGAAGCTGAAAGGTTGGTTTCGCAAGTATCGCCAACATTGTCGGCGTGATATAAGTTTGCGCCGACACAAAAAGAAAGAGCCGCCCAGATAATAAAACAGGTGGGACGGCAGTACTCTTCTAAAAACCAAAGGAGCAAATCACGATGCGCGTGATGAAGTGGAGCATGATCGCACTGGCAGTTGCAGCAGCCGCCAGTTCTCAGTTGGCTACGGCCGCCCCGTTTGTAAGTGATCAGTCTGAAGCCAAAGGCTTCGTTGAAGACGCCAAAGCCGATCTGTTGATCCGCAACTATTACTTCAACCGCAACAACAAAGATGGCGGTGACGACCAGAAAGACTGGACCCAGGGTATCTGGGGTAACTTCAGCTCTGGTTATACCCAAGGCACCGTAGGCGTGGGCATTGATGCCTTCGGCTACCTGGCAATCAAACTCGACGGTGGCGATGGCACCGGTGGCACCGGCAACATGAGCCGCGACGCCGATGGCCACGTCAACGACAGCCAGGGCAAAGCCGGCGCTGCCGTCAAGTTCCGCGTATCGAAAACCGAGCTGAAAGTCGGTGACATGCAGCCGAGCACCGCTCCTGTGTTCGCTGTTGGTGGCTCCCGAATCCTGCCGCAAACTGCCAGCGGCTTCCAGCTGCAGAGCAGCGAGATCAAGGATCTTGATCTGGAAGCCGGTCACTTCTACTCCGGTACCAGCCAGGACCGTAACTCCCGCGAAGGTGGCCTGTACGCCAACTACGCTGGCGTTGAAGCCAACACCATCGACTATTTCGGTGGTAAATACGGCATCACCGAAAACCTGAGCGCTTCGCTCTACGGCGCGAAACTGGAGGACGTCTGGAACCAGTACTACGCCAACGTCAACCTGACGACTCCGTTCAGTGGTGACACGTCGTTGAACACTGACTTCAACATCTACCGCACCAGCGATACCGGTGATGCGAAAGCCGGCGACATCAGCAACACCACGTTCTCCCTGGCCACCGCCCTTTCGTTCCTGAAAGCGCACACCATCACCGTAGCCTTCCAGAAGGTCAACGGTGACACGCCGTTCGACTACATCGGCGTCGGCAAAAACAACCGTGGTGGCGACTCGATCTTCCTCGCCAACTCCATCCAGTACTCTGACTTCAACGGCCCGAACGAGAAATCCGCTCAGATCCGTTATGACATCAAGATGGCCGAGTACGGCGTTCCAGGTCTGAGCTTCATGACCCGCTACGTTAAAGGTTGGGATATCGATGGCACCGGCCTCGCCGACAACAGCCAGTATCGCACCCGGACTGGCGCACCACTGTATGGCGAAGACGGCAAGCACAACGAAACCAACCTGGAAGCCAAGTACGTTGTTCAGTCTGGCCCAGCAAAAGATCTCTCCTTCCGCATTCGTCAAGCATGGCACCAGGCTAACGCTGACCAGGGCGAAGGCGACATCAAAGAGTTCCGTCTGATCGTCGACTACCCGCTGTCGCTGTTGTAATCGCATCCAGTTAGTTTGCGATAACAAATAAAAAGGCCCATCTCAGGATGGGCCTTTTTTTATTGTTGCTGCGTTCACCTGCATTGACTGCCAGGTCAGGCAGTTAATTAGCAACCTATCATTTAGTTACCGGTTCCTGCATTACACGAATAACGCGCTGCGGAAAAGGAATATCAATTCCTGCAGCCTTCAAACGATCGCGCGATAGTTCATTGAACATGAACATCACATCCCAGTAATCGGCAGTTTTAACCCACACACGCAGGGAAACCGTGATCGAACTGTCGCCCAGTGTCGAAATCACCGCTTGTGGCTCAGGGTCCTGCAGCACGCGCTCGTCTTTGGCCAGGTCCAGTAGCACCTGCCGGGCCTTCTGCAGATCCGCCTCGTAATCGACACCGACATCGAACACAACCTTGCGGGTCGGCTGACGGTTGGTATTGGTGATAATCCCGTTCGACAGATTGCCGTTGGGCAGGATGATGGTCTTGTTGTCGCCGGTACGCAGCACCGTGTGGAAGATCTGAATGCTGTCGACGGTGCCCGCCACGCCCTGTGCTTCAATCCAGTCACCGATACGGAACGGACGGAACAACAGAATCAGCACGCCGCCGGCGAAATTCGCCAGGCTACCTTGCAACGCCAGACCAATGGCGAGACCGGCAGCACCGATGGCGGCAACGAACGAGGTGGTTTCCACGCCGATCATCGAGGCGACGCTGACAATCAGCAGCACCTTGAGAATGATGTTCGCCAGGCTGCTGATAAAGCCTTGCAGCGCCAGGTCGGCATTGCGCAGGGCCAGCAGGCCGCCGAGTTTTTGCGTGACCTTGTTGATCAGCCACCAGCCGATGGCCAGGGTAATCACCGCCAGCAGCACGCGGCTGCCGTATTCCATGATCATCGGGATCCACGCCTGGGATGCCTTGACCAGGTTGTCCACTTCAGCATTCAAATCCATGTTCCATCTCCTGTTTCCCCCTTCCCGGGGGGTACACAAAATAATGTGGGAGCAAGCCTGCTCGCGAAAACGCTGTGTCATTCAACAAGAATTGACTGACACATTGCATTCGCGAGCAAGCTCGCTCCCACACAGTCACAAACCAAGCTTAGTCGCGGAAATTGTTGAACTGCAGCGGCATGCCGAATTCCTTGGCACGCAGGGCCGCGATGGCTTCCTGCAGATCGTCACGCTTCTTGCCGGTCACCCGGACCTGCTCGCCCTGAATGGCGGCCTGGACCTTGAGCTTGGCATCTTTGATGTGGCCGACAATCTTCTTCGCCAGCTCTTTGTCGATGCCTTCCTTGAGGATGGCGTCCTGCTTCATCAGTTTGCCGGAAGCGTAAGCGTCCTTGACCTCAAGGCACTGCACGTCGATCTTGCGCTTGACCAGCGCCAGCTTGAGGATTTCGATCATCGCTTCGAGCTGGAAGCCGGCTTCGGCGGTCAGGCTGACGGTCAGGTCCTTTTCCCTGAACTCAAAGCTGCCCTTGCCTTTCAGGTCATAACGACGATCGAGTTCCTTCACGGCGTTCTCGACCGCGTTGGTGAGTTCGTGTTTGTCCAGTTCGGATACCACGTCGAACGACGGCATGTAATCTCTCCAATAAAAAGGCGCGCTCGATGGGGGCGGAGCGCGCTTGGCTTGCGGTTAAAATCGGGCTCATTATAACGGGACTTTTCCTACCCATACGGCGAGCCGCACATGCCTGTACGCAATCGAGCAAAAAACTGATGTCGACTCCCTGGCATGTTCTCGGCGCCGGCAGCCTCGGCACACTTTGGGCGACACGACTGGCCCGTGCGGGATTGCCGGTAAGACTGATCCTGCGTGACCCGATGCGCCTGCGCAGCTATGAAGCCGCAGGCGGATTGACCCTGGTAGAAAACGGACAAGCCAGCACCTATGCAGTTCCCGGCGAAACCGTGGACAACCCCGCACCGATTCGCCGCCTGCTGGTCGCATGCAAGGCCTACGACGCTGAAGACGCCGTTGCCCGGCTCGCGTCGCGCCTGGCACCCGATGCCGAACTGATCCTGTTGCAGAATGGCCTCGGCAGCCAGGACGCCGTGGCTGCACGAGTCCCCTTGGCGCGCTGCATCAGCGCCTCGAGTACCGAAGGCGCGTTTCGCGATGGCGACTGGCGTGTGGTATTCGCCGGACATGGCTTCACCTGGCTGGGCGATGCCGGGCATCCCGTCGCGCCGGCCTGGCTGGACGACCTCGACGCAGCGAAGATCCCCCACGAATGGAGCACCGATATCCTCACGCGGTTGTGGCGCAAACTGGCGTTCAATTGTGCAATCAATCCACTGACCGTCCTGCACGACTGCCGCAACGGCGGGCTGCAACAGCACCAGTGCGAAGTCGCCACGCTGTGCGGTGAGCTTGCCGAGTTGCTCGAGCGCTGCGGCCAGCCGGCGGCAGCCGACAATCTGCAACAGGAAGTTGAACGGGTAATCCATGCCACGGCGGCCAATTACTCCTCGATGTACCAGGACGTTGCCAACCGCCGTCGCACCGAAATCAGCTATCTGTTGGGGTACGCCTGCACAGTCGCCGCGCGTCATCAGATGAACCTGCCGCACCTCAGCCAATTGCAGCAGCGCCTGATCAGTCATCTGCGCAGCCGTGGATTGCCCAGCGACTGAGCAGCGGCTACGCTGGCGACTTGTTCCTTTGTTGCGATAAACCCGATGCCATTGCGCCAGCGCCTTGAAAACCTGCCGGTCGGCCAGAAATTGCTGGCTGCCCTGCTGGTGCTGTTGACCACCGTTCTGCTGGTCGCCAACCTGACTTTTATCAGCGCCGCCTATTACATTTCCCAGGAAAGCATGGCGCCCCAGGCCTTGCAGACCATCGGCCGGCTGATCGCCAATCCAAGCCTGGTCAGCGACGCCCTGCAATCGCCGCGCAACGCCGAGCGACTGCTCAAGGAACTCGACAGCTATTCACCCCTGCGCGCTGCCGCCTTGTATGACGGCCAGGGCGAACGCCTCGCGCAGGTGCAGCATGGCGAAAAACTCAGCCTGCCAGCGCACTACCGGCATGTCGAAAGCTGGCAGCTCACCGAGTTTCGCAGTAATCAACTGATCACCCTGCCCCGCCCCGGCACCGAGCCTGGGCACCTGCTGCTGGTGGCGAGCAGCGAATTGCCGATGGCGTTTTACACCGGCACCCTGACGGCCAGCCTCGGCATTCTGATTTTCAGTGTGTTGCTGTGGCTGGTGATCGCCCGGCAGATCAAACGTCTGATCACCCGCCCGATTCATCAGCTCGAAGAACTGTCACGCCAGGTCACCCGAGAAGAGAACTACGCCCTGCGCGCCGCCCGTGGCAACCACGACGAAATCGGCAGCCTCGCCGAGGCCTTCAATACCATGCTGTCGCGCATCGAGGCCCGCGAGCAGCAACTCAAGCGCGCCCGCGACGACTCGCAAGCCGCCTACGATCAGGCTCAGGGCCTCGCCGAGGAAACCCGGCACACCAACCGCAAGCTGGAGCTGGAAGTCCAGGTGCGCAGCAAGATCGAGAAAAAACTCACCGGTTTCCAGAACTACCTCAACAGCATCATTGATTCGATGCCTTCGGCGCTGATCGCCCTCGACGAGCAACTCTATGTCACCCAGTGGAACCAGGAGGCCAGCGCGCTTTCCGGCACGCGCCTGGACGAAGCGCTGAACCAGCCGATCTTCCTCGCCTTCGAACCGCTGAAACCGTTTCTGCCGCAGCTCAAGGAAACGGTCGAGCAGCACACCGTGGCGAAAGTCGAGCGGGTCACCTGGCTCAAGGGTGACGAACCGCGGCATTACGCGCTGACGTTTTATCCGTTGATGGGCGGTGCCGGGCGTGGGGTGGTCATCCGTATCGATGACATCACCCAGCGCTTGTCGCTGGAAGAAATGATGGTGCAGTCGGAAAAAATGCTCTCGGTCGGCGGTCTTGCCGCCGGCATGGCCCACGAAATCAACAACCCGCTGGGCGCCATTCTGCACAACGTGCAGAACATTCGCCGGCGGCTGTCGACGGAGCTGCCGAAGAACCTTGAAACCGCCGAGCAACTGGGCATCGAACTGGATGCCGTCAACCGTTACCTGCAAGGCCGCGAAGTCCCGCAACTGCTCGATGGCATTCAGCAGGCCGGGGCGCGGGCGGCGAAAATCGTTACACACATGCTCAGCTTCAGCCGCCGCAGCACCCGGCAAATGGCCCCGTGCGATCTGCCGGCGCTGATCGATCAAGCCGTGGAGATCGCCGGCAATGACTTCGACCTGGCGATCGGTTTCGACTTCAAGGGTCAGGCGATCATTCGCCAGTTCGACCCGGCCCTCGGCCCGGTGCCCGGCACCGCCAACGAACTGGAGCAAGTGTTGCTCAACCTGCTGAAAAACGCCGCCCAGGCCATCCACCAACGTGAAGACGACAGCGAGCCGGGGCGCATCATTCTGCGCACCCGACTCAATCCGCCGTGGGCCGAGATTCAGGTCGAAGACAACGGCATCGGCATGAGCGAAAACGTGCGCAAGCGCACCTTCGAACCGTTCTTCACCACCAAGGAAATCGGCCAGGGCACCGGGCTGGGTTTGTCGGTGTCGTACTTCATCATTACCAACAACCACAAAGGGCAGATGGAAGTGCAGTCAGCGCCCGGCCAGGGCACCTGCTTCACCCTGCGCCTGCCGCTGACACAGCCAACGCCCGTCACCGCCGAAACCAATCAACTACCGAGGTAACCCATGGGCTTTCGCTTGTCGAAAATTTACACCCGCACCGGCGACAAAGGCGAAACCGGCCTGGGCGATGGCCGCCGCGTGCCCAAGGATCACCCGCGTATCGAGGCGATTGGCGAGGTCGATACGCTGAACAGTCAGGTCGGCGTACTGTTGGCCGGGTTGCTCGGCGAACGTGAGGCGTGTCCCGGGCTCAATGAACTGATCGAAGTGTTGGCGCCGTGTCAGCACCGCTTGTTCGATCTGGGCGGCGAGCTGGCGATGCCGGCGTATCAGGCGCTGACCGAGGCCGAAATCGAACGGCTGGAAGCAGCGATCGATGGGTGGAATGAAGAACTGGGGCCGCTGGAGAATTTCATTTTGCCGGGCGGTTCGACGCTGATTGCCCAGGCCCATGTGTGTCGCAGCCTGGCAAGGAGCGCCGAGCGGCGTTGTCAGCACTTGAATGCGATTGAACCGTTGGCCGGGGTTGGCCTGGCGTATATCAATCGGCTGTCGGATTTGCTGTTTGTCGCGGCGCGGGTGATTGCGCGGCGGCAGGGTGTGGCGGAGATTTTGTGGCAGCCGGCGGCCAAGCCTCAAAATTCGTAGCGTTTGGAGATAGGCTATCGCGAGCAGGCTCACTCCTACATTCGACCGTATTCCAAGTGAAGGAACGCGATCACTGTAGGAGTGAGCCTGCTCGCGATAGGGCCATCAGTTTTTACAGAGGATCAGGCCAGAACGCCCGAATCCCCGCCACACCCTGAGCCCCAACGCTCCAGGCCTGTTCCCGCTCCGCCGGCCCTACTCCACCGAGCAGAAACACCGGTTTGCTGAATCCTTCGATCAGCGCCCCCGCCTGCTCCCAACCCAGCGGCTGTGCATCCGGGTGCGTCAGGGTCGGCTGAACCGGCGACAGGGTGACGAAGTCCACGCCCATTTGCTCGGCCAGCGCCAGTTCTTCAGCGTTATGGCAGGACGCCGCCAGCCAGCGCTCGGCCGGCAATGGACGCCCCGCCGCCGCGTATTTACGCAATTGTGCAGCGGTGATGTGCCAGCCGGCCGAGGGGAAATCGCCGAGCCATTCGAACGGCCCCTTGATCATCAACTGCGCCTTGCCGGCACACAGACCCACCGCATCGACCGCCAGATCGCGGTATTTCGGATCGTAGCCGTTCGGTGCCCGGAGCTGGATCAGTTTGATTCCGCCGGCAATCGCCTTCTGGATGCCGCGCAGCAGGGCCGGCGTTTCCAGATCCTCGGGAGTAATCAGGTAGTCGGCAGGCAGACGCGCTGCCGCAACGATGGGCTGGTTGGCCGCCGGAAACTCATAGTTGACCAGCTCTCGCGCGGTGACCCACGCGAGTGGCTGGCCTTCCGCGCCGTGGGGTTCGCCGCTGAACGACGAGACATCCCAGACATCCAGCAAGACCTGTTTGTCCGGGTAATCGTGACGAACCTTGATCAGCGGGCGGGCTGCGCTGACGACGATCCCCAGCTCTTCGTGCAGCTCGCGAGCCAGTGCCGATTCAACCGATTCATCGGCCTCGACCTTGCCACCGGGGAACTCCCACAGTCCACCCTGGTGCTGGGTGTCGGCACGGCGGGCAATGAGGATTTTGCCACTGTCGTCACGAATGACGGCAGCGGCGACGTGGACACGTTTCACCGGTTCAATTCCTCCAGTCCTGCCTTTTGCCATGCCTTGAACGCGGGCCACTGGTAAAGGGTTTCGACATAAGCTTCGTCGATGGCCGGCAGCTTCACCTGATAGGTGCGCAGGCGTACGGCGATCGGCGCGAAGAAGGCATCGGCCAGACTCAAGCGGCCGAACAGGTACGGCCCCTGCTCTGTCGCCGCCGCACGGCATTCGGCCCACAGCGCGAGCATGCGCTCGATGTCGCCCTTCACTTCCGGCGGCATCGGGCTCAGCGCAGCGTCATGGCCAAGATGGAACGGCATATGGTTGCGCAGGGCGAAGAAGCCGCTGTGCATCTGTGCGCAGGCCGAGCGTGCTTGCGCGCGCGAGAAGATGTCGCTCGGCCAGAGCGACTCGGACGGAAACTGCTCGGCCAGGTATTCAGCAATGGCCAGCGAGTCGGCAATGACGCCGCGAGTGGTTTTCAGCAGCGGCACCTTGCCGGTCGGCGAATGCTCGAGCAGGCGCTCGCGGGTGTCGGGCTTGCCGAGCTTGATCACTTCTTCTGTGTACGGTGCGCCGGTCAGCTCCAGCGCCAGAGACGCGCGCAGGGACCAGGAGGAAAGGAGTTTGTCGCCGATGATCAGGTGCAGGGACATGGTGTGGCGCCTTTTCGTCAGAGGAATGCTTCAAAACTTGCTGTGTCTTAACCATCGCTTTCGCGAGCAAGCCCGCTCCCACAGGTTTTAGGGGTGTACACAAAGTTTGTGAACGCCCCTATCAATGTGGGAGCGGGCTTGCTCGCGAAGAGGCCGGCCCATTCAACATTGATGTTGCCTGAAACTCCGCCATCGCCAGAAGGCAACTCGGTCCCAGGTTAGATCAAGTGCGGTATTCAGCGTTGATCTTCACGTATTCATGCGACAGGTCGGTGGTCCAGATGGTTTCGCTGCAATCGCCGCGCCCCAGTTCGATGCGGATGGTGATTTCTTCCTGCTGCATCACCGCCGAGCCCTGGGCTTCAGTGTAGGTCGCGGCGCGGGCGCCACGGCTGGCGATGCACACCTCGCCGAGGAACACGTCGATCTTGCTCACGTCCAGATCCGGCACACCGGCACGGCCGACAGCGGCGAGAATGCGACCCCAGTTCGGGTCGGAGGCGAACAGCGCCGTCTTGATCAGCGGCGAGTGCGCCACGGTGTAACCGACGTCCAGGCATTCCTGATTATTGCCGCCGCCGTTCACTTGCACGGTGACGAACTTGGTCGCACCTTCGCCGTCACGCACGATGGCCTGGGCCACGTCCATGCACACTTCGAACACTGCTTGTTTCAGCTTGCCGAACAGCTCGCCTTCAGCGCGGGTGATTTCCGGCAGCGCGGCTTTGCCGGTGGCGATCAACATGCAGCAATCGTTGGTCGAGGTATCGCCGTCAATGGTAATGCGGTTGAACGACTTGTTCGCGCCGTCGAGCATCAGGTTGTGCAGTACGTCGCGCGAGACTTTGGCGTCAGTGGCGATGTAGCCGAGCATGGTCGCCATGTTCGGGCGGATCATGCCCGCGCCTTTGCTGATGCCGGTGACGGTGATGGTCACGCCATCATGCTGGAACTGGCGACTGGCACCCTTGGGCAGGGTGTCGGTAGTCATGATGCCGGTGGCGGCAGCTTCCCAGTTGTTTTCCGACAGATCGTCCAGCGCCGCTTGCAGCGCGCCTTCGATCTTCTCGACCGGCAGCGGCTCGCCGATGACACCCGTGGAGTACGGCAGGATCTGGCTGGCGTCGACGCCGGTCAGTTCGGCCAGTTTCGCGCAAGTGCGCTCGGCCGCGGCCAGGCCCGGCTCGCCGGTGCCGGCATTGGCGTTGCCGGTATTGGTCAGCAGGTAGCGCACGGCGTTCTGCACGCGCTTTTTCGCCAAAATCACCGGTGCGGCACAAAAGGCGTTCAACGTGAACACGCCCGCCACGGTCGAGCCTTCGGCACAACGCATCACGACGACATCTTTGCGCCCGGGGCGCTTGATGCCGGCCGAGGCGATACCGAGTTCAAAACCGGCAACCGGGTGCAACGTTGGCAAAGGACCAAGACCAACAGCCATGAATGCGCTCCTTACTCAATGATGTCAGCACCGCCACGGGAAAGGACGGTGGTGTAAATGGCAAAACGCCGCGACGGCAGAAGCCGGTCGCGGCGCGGGTGTTCAGCGATTGAAACGGGTTTACTGAATCTGCCCGTGGCAATGCTTGTATTTCTTGCCCGAACCGCAGAAGCACAGTTCATTGCGGCCCAGCTTCTGCTCGTTACGAACCGGGGCAGCGGCAGCGGCGAGGGCCACATCGACCTCTTCACCCAGTGCGTCCGGCTGATCCAGCCCTGGCGCTTCGGCGTGTTCGAACTGCATGCGCGCGGCCAGTGCTTCGGCTTCCTGACGCAGGCGTTGCTCTTCGGCTTCCGGATCTTCACGGCGAACCTGTACGTGCGACAGCACACGGATCGAGTCGCGCTTGATCGAATCCAGCAGCTCGGAGAACAGCGTGAACGACTCGCGCTTGTATTCCTGCTTCGGGTTCTTCTGCGCGTAGCCACGCAGGTGGATGCCGTGACGCAGGTGGTCCATGGTCGACAGGTGGTCTTTCCACAGATCGTCCAGCACGCGCAGGACGATCTGCTTCTCGAACGAGCGCAGCGCCTCGGCACCGGCCTGATCTTCTTTCTCGTTGTACGCCGCCATCAGCTCGGTCATGAGCTTCTCGCGCAGGGTTTCTTCGTACAGGTGATCGTCTTCGTCAAGCCATTGCTGGATCGGCAGTTTCACGCCGAAATCGCTTTCGATCGACGCTTCCAGACCGGCCACGTCCCACTGCTCTGGCAGCGATTGCGGCGGAATGTGCGCGCTGACGGTGGCGTTGAGCACGTCCTGACGGAAATCGGCGATGGTTTCACCGATGTTGTCGGCGGCCAGCAGCGTGTTACGCATGTGATAGATCACTTTACGCTGTTCGTTGTTGACGTCGTCGAACTCGAGCAGTTGCTTGCGAATGTCGAAGTTGCGGCCTTCCACCTTGCGCTGCGCCTTCTCGATCGCGTTGGTCACCATGCGGTGTTCAATCGCTTCGCCCGGCTGCATGCCCAGGGCTTTCATGAAGTTCTTCACCCGGTCGGAGGCGAAGATGCGCATCAGGCTGTCTTCCAGCGACAGGTAGAAGCGGCTCGAACCGGCGTCACCCTGACGGCCGGCACGGCCACGCAGCTGGTTGTCGATACGGCGCGATTCGTGACGCTCGGAAGCGATCACCTGCAAGCCACCGGCTTCCAGCACTTGCTGGTGACGCTTCTGCCAGTCGGCCTTGATCTGGGCGATCTGCTCAGGCGTCGGGTTTTCCAGCGAAGCGACTTCTACTTCCCAGTTGCCGCCCAACAGGATGTCGGTACCACGACCGGCCATGTTGGTCGCGATGGTCAGTGCGCCCGGACGACCGGCCTGGGCGATGATCTCGGCTTCCTTTTCGTGGAACTTGGCGTTCAGAACCTTGTGTTCGATGCCTTCTTTCACAAGCAGTGCCGACATGTGCTCGGACGTCTCGATGGTCGCTGTACCGACCAGCACCGGACGCCCGGCCGCCATGCTTTCCTTGATGTCGGCCACGATCGCCGCGTATTTCTCTTCGGCGGTGAGGAACACCAGGTCGTTGTAGTCTTTGCGCGCCAACGGTTTGTTCGGCGGGATGACCATGACTTCCAGACCGTAGATCTGGTGGAATTCGAACGCTTCGGTGTCGGCGGTACCGGTCATGCCGGACAGCTTGGTGTACAGACGGAAGTAGTTCTGGAAGGTGGTCGAGGCCAGGGTCTGGCTCTCGGCCTGGATGTTCAGGCCTTCCTTGGCTTCGATGGCCTGATGCAGGCCTTCGGAGAGACGACGACCCGGCATGGTACGACCGGTGTGTTCGTCGACCAGTACGACCTGACCGTCCTGCACGATGTATTCGATGTTGCGGTTGAACAGTTTGTGCGCACGCAGACCGGCATAGACGTGGGTCAACAGGCCCAGGTTGTGTGCCGAGTACAGGCTCTCGCCTTCGGCCAGCAGGCCGACGCGGGTGAGCATGTCTTCGATGAACTGGTGACCGGCTTCGTTGAGCTCGACCTGACGGGTTTTCTCGTCAACGGTGTAATGACCGGCCTTGGTGATTTCGCCTTCGACTTCTTCGACGTGCAGTTCCAGCTGTGGGATCAGTTTGTTGATCTCCATGTACAGCTTGGAACTGTCCTCGGCCTGACCGGAGATGATCAGCGGGGTACGCGCTTCGTCGATGAGGATGGAGTCGACTTCGTCGATCACGGCAAAATTGAGTTCACGCTGGAATTTTTCATCCATGCTGAACGCCATGTTGTCGCGCAGGTAGTCGAAACCGAATTCGTTGTTGGTGCCGTAGGTGATGTCGGCGGCGTAGGCGGCGCGTTTCTCTTCCGGCGGCTGGAACGGCGTCACGACGCCGACGGTCAGGCCGAGGAACTCATAAAGCGGGCGCATCCAGTTGGCGTCACGGCGGGCCAGGTAGTCGTTCACGGTCACAACGTGCACGCCCTTGCCGGACAGTGCGTTGAGGTAAACAGCCAGGGTAGCCACGAGGGTCTTGCCCTCACCGGTGCGCATTTCGGCAATCTTGCCTTCGTGCAAGGTCATGCCGCCGACGAGTTGCACGTCGAAGTGGCGCATGCCCATGACGCGCTTGCCGGCCTCGCGGGCGACGGCGAAGGCTTCCGGCAACAGCTTGTCGAGGGTTTCCCCTTTGGCAATACGGGCCTTGAACTCTGCGGTCTTGGCGCGCAATTGATCGTCCGAAAGGGCCACCATTTGCTCTTCGAAGGCATTGACGAGCTGCACCGTCTTGAGCATGCGTTTGACTTCACGCTCGTTCTTGCTTCCAAAAAGTTTCTTTAACAAAGGCGCAAACATATCGGCAGGATCTTCCACACTAAAGGGATGGAGGGCGGCCCCGTGAGTCGCCCGTGCAGCCCTCATGGCCGCATGCGAACGAGCATTCTACCCGGAAACGGTGGTGAGGAAAGTGGCGATATTCCACGATGCTGGCACTGCGCTTTGACGGGGCTCACATAAAATAGGGGCGTTTTGCTCAACTTCAAGCCGTTCGGGCAAGAAGTTAGTCATTGATTTAATGAGCAAAGCAGGGACAAAAGCAATGGGCGAGTGGTTCCGCTGCTTTCTGCTACCATGGCGCCTCTGTTACTTCAGGTGTTCGATCATGGCATTTCGCCCTCTCACGGCCAGAGCACCCGCCGTTCTGTTACGCGAAGCCAAGCCGCTCAAAGCCATCCTCGGCCATGCCCAACGACTGGGGCATTTGCAGCGCCTGCTCGAAAGCCAGTTGCAACCGGCCGCGCGCGAACATTGCCACGTAGCGTCGTGGCGCGAAGGCAGTCTGCTGCTGATTGTCACCGATGGTCATTGGGCCACTCGCCTGCGCTATCAGCAAAAACGACTGCAACGGCAACTGCAGATGTTCGACGAGTTCGCCAGCCTGACGCGGATTCTGTTCAAGGTGCAGCCGCCGACTGTCCAGCACGGTGCCGCCGGGCATACGATGGACCTGTCGACGGATGCGGCGGCGACCATTCAGGCGACGGCGGACGGAATCAGTGATCCGGGCCTGCGCGCGGCGCTGGAGCGCCTGGCGGCGCATGCCAAGGCCAAGACCTGACATCTAGCCAAACATCCCCCATCCCCTGTGGGAGCGAGCTTGCTCGCGAATGCGCTGTGTCATTCAACGAATGGGTTATCTGACACGCCCCCTTCGCGAGCAAGCTCGCTCCCACAGTTTTGACCTCCGATTGTCCTGAGATCAGCGGCGTTTGCTGCCGCCGAGCAAGGAGCCCATCAAGCCGCGCACCAGTTGCTTGCCCAGGTTATTCGCTGCCTGGCGCATCGCTGATTTCAACGCCTGCCCTGCCGCGGTGCCGAGGAATTCTCCAGCCCTGTCAGCCAGACTCGGCTCTTGCTCAGCGGCAGGTGCTTCGGCCTCCGGTGCCAGCCCTTTGCGGCCCATCAGAATTTCATAAGCGGACTCGCGATCGATCGGCTTGTCATACCGGCCCTTGAACGGCGACCCGGCGATCAGCACCGTGCGCTCGGTTTCGGTCAGCGGCCCGATCCGCGATTGCGGCGGCGCGACCAGTACGCGCTGGACGATTTCCGGCGTGCCCTTCTCGGTCAGCGTACCAACCAGCGCCTCGCCGATACCCAGTTCAGTCAAGACCGACAGGCTGTCGAACGCCGGATTCGGCCGGAAGCCCTCCGCGACGGCGCGCAGGGATTTCTGCTCCTTGGCCGTGAAAGCGCGCAGGCCATGCTGGACGCGCAAACCCAGTTGCGCCAATACATCATCCGGCAAGTCCGCCGGAGACTGGGTGACGAAATACACACCCACGCCTTTGGAGCGGATCAATCGCACCACTTGCTCGAGGCGTTCCTGCAAGGCCTTGGGCGTGTCACCAAACAGCAAATGCGCCTCATCGAAAAACAGCGCCAGCAGCGGTTTGTCAGCATCGCCGCGCTCCGGCAACTGTTCGAACAGCTCGGCCAGCAGCCACAGCAGAAAAGTCGCGTAGACCTTCGGCGCCTCGTGCACCAGACGCCGCGCATCGAGCAAATGAATGCGCCCACGGCCGTCGGCAGTCGGTTGCAGAATGTCTTCAAGTTGCAGCGCCGGTTCGCCGAACAGGGCTTCAGCCCCTTGCTGCTCCAGGGTCGCCAGACGACGCAACAGCGCCTGACTGGAGCCGGTGGTCATCAGCGCCGCGTCTTCGCCCAATAATTGCGGGTTGTCCTTGAGGTGATTGAGCAGCGCTTTCAGGTCTTTCAGATCGAGCAGCAACAACCCTTCGCGATCGGCGACTTTGAACGCCGCATACAGCGCCGACTGCTGGCTGTCGGTCAGCTCCAGCAGGCTGCCGATCAGCAACGGCCCCATTTCGCTCAGCGTGGTACGCAACGGATGACCGGACTCACCGTGGATGTCCCACAGCGTGACGGGATAAGCCTGAGGCGTGTGGTTGAGCCATGGCATGCCGGCAATGCGCTCGGCGACCTTGCCTTGCGGATTGCCAGCGGCACCGAGGCCGCACAGATCACCCTTGATGTCAGCGGCGAACACCGCGACACCGGCGTCGCTGAACGCTTCGGCCAGACGCTGCAGCGTGACGGTTTTACCGGTGCCGGTCGCGCCGGCGACCAGTCCGTGGCGATTCGCCAGGCGCATGGCCTGAGCGATCGGTTGCGCGGCCGGATCAGCGCCGATAACGAGTTGCGAGGAGTCAGGCATTTTCTCACCCAATGGTTAATCTTTGATGACACATGGCCGATAAATAAATTGGACAGACCCGTCTGAAATTCGGGTCGGACATTTCCCTAAGGAGAGCCGGAAATATCAGTTTTTCAACTTTGCCCATATTGCGCGCCTTTATAAAAGCACGCCCAGGACATTAAGACCTTAGCGGAACCCCAAGCCATGAACAAAAACCTGCGCTTCAGCCATAAGATTTTGCTTGCCGCCGCTCTCATCGTCATCGCCGCTTTCGCATCGTTCACGCTGTACAACGACTGGTTGCAGCGCAACGCGATCCGCGATGACCTCAATAACTACCTCAACGAAATGGGCGAGGTCACTGCCGGCAATATCCAGACCTGGCTCAGCGGGCGCATTCTGCTGATCGAGAACGCCGCCCAAAACATCGCCATCAATCCCGAACCCGCCACCGTCGCCAGCCTGTTGGAGCAGAAAAGCCTGACCTCGACGTTCATGGCCACTTACCTGGGCGACGCCACCGGGCACTTCACCATCCGCCCGGACGTGAAGATGCCGGACGGTTTCGATCCACGCGTGCGCCCCTGGTATAAAGGGGCCGAGAGCAGCAGCACCTCGACCCTGACCGAACCCTACATCGACGCTGCCACCGGCCAGTTGATCATCTCGATTGCCACTGCCTCGAAAAAAGCCGGCCAGAGCGTCGGCGTGGTGGGCGGCGACCTGAGCCTGCAATCGCTGGTCGACACCCTGGCCGCGCGGGATTTCGATGGCATGGGTTATGTGTTTCTGGTCAGTGCAGACGGCAAGATCCTCGTGCACCCGGACAAGGCTCTGGTGATGAAGTCGCTCAAAGAGGCTTATCCGCAGGACACCCCACGCATCAGCAGCGACTTCAGTGAAGTCAGCGTCGATGGCAAGACCCGCATCGTCACCTTCGCGCCAATCAAAGGCCTGCCGTCGGTGAATTGGTACATCGGCCTGTCGATCGATAAAGACCAGGCCTTCTCGATGCTCAGCGAGTTCCGCACCTCGGCGGTGATCGCGACCCTTATTGCCGTGGCGATCATCATTGCCTTGCTCGGCATGCTGATCCGCCTGCTGATCCAGCCGCTGCACGTGATGACCCGCGCCATGGAAGACATCGCCGACGGCGAAGGCGACCTGACCAAGCGCCTGACCATCCAGAATCAGGACGAATTCGGCATCCTCGGCACCGCGTTCAACCGCTTTGTCGAGCGCATTCACGGATCGATCCGTGAAGTATCGTCGGCCACCGGGCAGGTCAACGAAGTCGCCCTGCGCGTAGTCGCGGCGTCGAACTCGTCGATGTACAACTCCGATCAACAAGCCTCGCGTACCAGCAGCGTCGCCGCCGCGATCAATCAGCTCGGTGCCGCCGCCCAGGAAATCGCCCGCAACGCCGCGCAAGCGTCGAATCAGGCCAGCGATGCCCGCGGTCTGGCCGAAGACGGCCAGCAAGTCGTCGAGCGCAGCATCAAGGCGATGAATCAACTGTCGAGCATGCTCAGCGCGTCGAGCAGCAACATCGAATCGCTGAACAGCAAAACCGTGAACATCGGCCAGATCCTTGAAGTGATCACCAGCATTTCCCAGCAGACCAACCTGCTCGCCCTCAACGCGGCGATTGAAGCGGCGCGCGCCGGTGAGGCCGGTCGCGGTTTTGCCGTGGTGGCCGATGAAGTGCGCAACCTGGCGCATCGCACCCAGGAGTCGGCGCAGCAGGTGCAGACGATGATCGAGGAGCTGCAGGTCGGCGCCCGTGAATCGGTCAGTACCATGAGCGACAGTCAGCGTCACAGCCAGGACAGCGTCGAGATCGCCAACCTGGCAGGCGAACGCTTGAACAGCGTGACCCAGCGTATTGGCGAGATCGACGGGATGAACCAGTCGGTGGCCACCGCGACCGAGGAGCAGACGGCGGTGGTCGAATCGATCAACGTGGATATCACCGAGATCAACACCCTGAACCAGGAAGGCGTGGAGAACCTGCAGGCGACGTTGCGCGCGTGCTCGGATCTGGAGCAGCAGGCTTCGCGGTTGAAGCAGTTGGTCGGTAGCTTCAAAATCTGAGGCGCACCTACCGGCCTCTTCGCGAGCAGGCTCGCTCCCACAGTGTCTTGTGTTGCAACACAAATTGTGTGAACACCAAAGATCCCTGTGGGAGCGAGCCTGCTCGCGAAGACGGCCCTTCAAACAACACAAAATCCGACTGACACCCCACCGCGCAATCCCGACCGAACATCTATTCTGGATAACGGTCAACCAAGGGAGAACAACACAGCGGAGGGTTGCTCACCGTGCATATCGCCGACATCACCATGTTCTACGCCCCGGCCAGCGGCGGCGTACGCACTTATCTGGACGCCAAACACCGTCGCCTCGGCGACCGAAACGGAATTCGCCACAGCTTGCTGATCCCCGGCGCGCGCCTGGGTGAACACGACGGCATCTACACGGTTCCCGCCCCCGCGCTGCCTTTCGGCAAAGGCTATCGCTTTCCCCTGCGCCTGGCGCCGTGGCGCAACGTGCTGCAGGATTTGCAGCCGGACCTGATCGAAGTCGGCGATCCCTATCTGACGGCCTGGGCGGCACTGGACGCCCGGCGTCAGCTGGACGTGCCGGTAATCGGTTTTTACCACTCCGACCTGCCGCTACTGGTCGGCAACCGCATGGGGCATTGGGTTACGCCGAATGTCGAGGCCTACGTGACCCGGCTCTACGGCAACTTCGACCGGGTCCTCGCGCCCAGCCAGGTCATGGCCGACAAGCTCACCGGGCTCGGGGTGCGCAATGTCTATGTACAGCCACTGGGTGTCGATCTGCAGACATTCAACCCGGATGCCCGCGACCTGGGCCTGCGCGCCGAACTGGGCATTGCCGAAGACACCCGTCTGCTGATTTTTGCCGGGCGCGGTTCCAAGGAGAAAAACCTCCCGGTGTTGCTCAAGTGCATGCAACGCCTCGGTCCGCGTTATCACTTGCTGCTGGTCGGCTCGTCGATGCCGGCCGTGGTGCCGGACAACGTCAGCGTGATCGATGAGTTCCGCCCGGCGCCCCAGGTCGCGCGACTGATTGCCAGTGCCGACGCATTGCTGCATGCCGGCGATCAGGAAACCTTCGGACTGGTCATCCTCGAAGCCATGGCCTGCGGGATTCCCGTGGTGGCAGTGGCGGCCGGGGCGTTCGAAGAGATCGTCAACGATGCCTGCGGCCTGCTGTGTGCGCCGAACAACCCGCAATCGATGGCCAATGCCGTGCGCGAGCTGTTCAGTCGCGGCAGTGCAACACTCGGCAAACAAGCGCGCCGGCATGTCGAACGGCATTACGCCTGGGACACCGTGGTCGACAGCCTGCTCAGCCATTATCACGCCGTGCTCGGCCATACACTGCCGCGGGTGGCCAATGCTTGAATCGACGACCCGCCCCGCGGTGCTGCTGGTTTTGCACGATGTCGCCCCCTCGACCTGGGCCGATTACCGGCCTTTCGTCGAGGCCGTCGACGCCTTGGGTAACGTGCCGATGACCTGGCTGGTGGTGCCGGACTTCCATCGTCGCGATGCCCTCGCCGGACACCCGCAGTTTCGGCGATTGCTCGACGCGCGCGTCGCCCGTGGTGACGAACTGGCCTTGCACGGCTACTACCATGACGACGGCGAGCCCGCGCCGATCACCCCGCGCGACTGGTTCATGCGCCGGGTCTATACCCACGAAGGCGAGTTTTACCGTTTGTCACAAGAGGCCGCCCGCACCCGCCTGCAAGCCGGCATTGAGCTATTTCAGCGCTACGACTGGCCGCTGCACGGTTTCGTCGCCCCGGCCTGGCTGATGAGCGACGGCACCCGCCGGGCCCTGCGCGAGACGCCGCTGCGCTATACCAGCGATCCCCGCCACCTCTACCGTTTGCCGGACTTCACCGCGATCACCGCGCCGGGCCTGGTCTGGAGCGCGCGCAGTGCCTGGCGGCGCGGCGTGTCGAAAATCGTCAGCGACCAGCGTGAACAGCGCTGGCGTCAGGCACCGGTGATTCGCCTGGGCCTGCATCCGGTCGATATGCGTCACCGTTTTTCCCGCGACTATTGGCTACGCACGCTGCAACGCCTGCTGGTGGAGGGACGCGTGCCGATGACCAAAATCGACTGGCTCGTGCAACAACAGCGCAATCGATCGGAACGTGCCGCATGAAGCGCAGCCTGTTATTGCTGCTCGGCCTGCTGGCGGCCGTGCTGATTCCGGTGGTGCTCGGCGGCGGCGAAACCTGGGCGCGCCTGCAACGGTTTCCACTGAGCTGGCTGTTGATCATGTTTGGCATGATCCTGCTGTGCTGGGGGATCAACACCTTGCGCTTGCGCCTGTTGCTCGGCGATCAGCGTGAGCGAGTACCGCCGCTCAAGAGTCTCGGCGTGGTCATGGCCGCCGAGTTTGCCTACTGCGCCACACCCGGCGGCAGCGGCGGGCCGTTGACGATCATGGCCCTGCTGGCCCGTTGCGGCGTACGTCCGGCACGGGGCAGCGCGGTGTTCGCGATGGATCAGCTCAGCGACTTGCTGTTCTTCCTTTGCGCCCTCAGTGGGATCTTGATTTATGCGTTGTTCCAGCACCTGAGCGATCGCCTGGAGTGGCTGCTGATGGTCAGCGCCGTTTCGCTGTTCGGCGGATTGTTCAGTTGCGTATTGATTGCACGCTACCACCGCGCATTGATTCGCCTGAGCGGACGCGCATTGGCGCAAATGAATGTTGCGGCCCGCACCCGACGCCGCTGGGCACGCAAGCTGCTGCACTTTCTCGCAGCGTTCACCGATACGTTGAAGTTGCCCTGGCAGACACTGGTCAAGGTCTTCGCCCTGACCTGTGTGCACTGGCTGCTGCGTTACAGCGTGCTGTATCTCGCTTTGCGCGGGCTGGGCGCGGAGTTGCAATGGGCCTGGAGCTTTCTGGTGCAGATGCTTTCGCTGGGCGCGGGCCAGTTCAGCCTGTTGCCGGGCGGCGCGGGCGCGGCGGAATTGACATCGGCTGCGCTGCTCGCGCCGATGGTGGGTAAATCCACCGCAGCGGCGGCCATCCTGATCTGGCGGGTGGTGACCTATTACTTCTATCTGCTGGTCGGTGGGCCTGTGTTCGTGTTGATGCTGGGCAAGCCGCTGCTGAAGAAGTTGCTGAAAGTCAGGCAGGCTTCTTAGGTTCGTCCGGCTCTTGCTGAAGCTGCTCCCACAACTCGGCGGCGCCGGGAAACTCGGTGCCGTCCTCGGGGCTCATGTCGTCCGGATCGTAGCGACTGAGGCAACCTTCGCCGAGGGTGGCGGGTGCTTTCGACGTGGCTTTGTCGCGTGGATCGCTCATGGGTTTTTCTCGCGCAGAAATAACAAAGGGCCTGAGCGATTCAACGCCCAGGCCCTTCTTATTTCAAGCACATCGTGTCCGATCAGAACACCACGGTCTTGTTGCCGTGCACCAGCACGCGGTCTTCGAGGTGATAACGCAGGCCGCGGGCCAGCACCATCTTCTCGACGTCACGGCCGAAACGCACCATGTCTTCAATGCTGTCGCTGTGGCTGACCCGGACCACGTCCTGCTCGATGATCGGGCCGGCGTCCAGCTCTTCGGTGACGTAGTGGCAGGTCGCGCCAATCAGTTTCACGCCGCGCAGGGACGCCTGGTGATAAGGCTTGGCGCCGACGAACGAAGGCAGGAAGCTGTGGTGGATGTTAATAACCTTGTGCGCGTATTCACGGCACAGTTCTGGCGGCAGGATCTGCATGTAGCGCGCCAGTACCACCACTTCGGCGTCGTGCTGTTTGACCAGACGCGACACTTCGGCGAAAGCCGGCTGCTTGTCCTGCGGATTGACCGGCACGTGGTAATAAGGGATGCCATGCCATTCGACCATGCTGCGCAGGTCGTCATGGTTGGAGATCACGCAGGAGATCTCGCAGTCCAGTTCATCGCTGTGCCAGCGGTGCAACAGGTCGGCCAGGCAGTGCGATTCGCGGCTGGCCATCAACACCACACGCTTTTTCTGCTCGGTGTCGGTGATGCGCCAGTCCATCGAGAACTCTTCAGCGATCGGCGCGAACTTCTCGCGCAAGACTTCGATACCGAACGGCAACGAATCGGCACGAATTTCGTGACGCATGAAAAACCAGCCGACCTGATTATCCGAGTGGTGGCTCGCTTCGGTGATCCAGCCATTGTGGGCTGCCAGAAAATTACTGACTTTGGCAACGATGCCAACGCGGTCCGGGCAAGATATCACCAGCCGAAAAGTGCGCATGAGGGGGGAACTCCAGAACTTCGCAAAGGCCGCCATTCTAGCGACTGCGCAGGAAAACTGCAGTATCGATGACCGCGGGATGAGCAGCGCTGGGGCTAAGCGACTTTTTGACGCCCTTCATCGTCAAGCCAATGGCGCATGAGGCAGCGACTGATCGCATAACTGTGAATAGGCTGATGACTGGATCACATTATTTAACTGAATAATCAATTCAGCGCTAATTCTCGTAACTAAATTAAATAAAACCTTCGGACAAATGTTTACTTGATGAAACAGCCTGACTATTATTGCGGCACTGTATCCCTGCCGTTCAGCATTCTACAAAAGGTAGTAATCATGTCCTTGATCAACGAATACCGTGCCACCGAAGAAGCCATCAAAGAGCTGCAAGCCCGTTTGAAGAACCTGTCGCAAGACGACAAACTGCAAGCCGAGCTGGAATTCGAAGGCAAACTGCGCACCCTGATGGGCGAATACTCCAAGTCTCTGCGTGACATCATCGCGCTGCTGGACCCGGAAGCAAAAACCAAAAACGTTCGTGGCGGCGCAGTAAAAACTACCGGCACCAAGCGCGCGCGCAAAGTTAAACAATACAAAAACCCGCACAACGGCGAAGTCATCGAAACCAAAGGTGGCAACCACAAGACTCTGAAAGAGTGGAAAGCCAAGTGGGGCGGTGATGTGGTTGAAGGCTGGGCTACCCTGCTGGGCTAAGCCGCAACGCCTGCGCAGCCCCGTCTGCGCTAAAAGGAACGCCAGCATTCGCTGGCGTTTTTTATGCCTGGCGATCGCCCGGACCTCTGTTCGATTTCAAAGATTCAAACGTTTGCGTAATGCCTGGACATAATTCTGCCATTCATTGAGCACCTCTCTCTGCATCGGTGTCGCACTAAGCGCCCATTGCTCGGCGGCCTCGATAAATGCTTTCAAGGTATTTGGCGCGCCCGCTTGCGGGTCCGACAAACGTTGCCGACAGAATATTTCCCAACGTTCTTGCTCTGCCGAACTCAACGTCTGCGCAAAGTTACGCGCTCGATATCGAAAGAGTAATTCGGGCAAACGTTCATCATCGAAAGGCCACTGCTCTTGCGCTAATTGCGCCGGATCCGCCATTCGCACTTGCTCACATAGACGCCGGTCGCGATCACCGATAAATCCGTCGTACAACTGTTGCTCAGGGTCTTCGCTCGGGGTGAAATCTTCACTGGCATAAATGGCTGCAACTTTATCCTTCCAGACTTGTTGTGCGTCAGTTAGCCGCACCGCCCGTTCCTGATAAAGCGCCATGTCCAGCCCCAGGCGTTGCTGGTCTTGCGCGCGCAACACCGACAACGGAGCGACGACCGGACAGCGGTTGATGTGAATCAGCTTGAGCGGCACCGGCAATTCGCCCTCGGCCAATGCCTCGCGACGGGTATACAAGCGTTGACGCAAGGTTTGCGCATCTTCGTCCAGCAGACCCTGCGGGTCCAGGTGCAGGTCGCAGACGATCAGCGCATTGCGGTTCTTCGGGTGCCAGGCGAGCGGCAGCACCACGCCGACGTAGCTGCGGGCGGCCGAGAAGCGCCCGGAAATATGCACCATCGGTTGCAACAGGCGAATCTGGTCCATGACCTTTTGCTTGCTGCGCAACTGGAACAGCCAGTCATACAGTCGCGGTTGTTTCTCGCGGATCAGCCGTGCCAGCGCGATCGTTGCGCGCACGTCCGACAACGCCTCGTGGGCATGCCCGTGGTCGATATGATTGGCGGCGGTCAGACGTTCGAGTTTGAGCGTCACGCGGCCTTCGTCATCTGTTGGCCAGACCAGTCCATCGGGGCGCAATGCATAGGCCGCGCGCACGACATCGATCAGGTCCCAGCGACTGTTGCCGCCCTGCCACTCGCGGGCGTAGGGGTCGAAGAAATTTCGATAGAGGCTGTAGCGGGTCATCTCGTCGTCGAAACGCAAGGTGTTGTAACCCGCGCCACAGGTGCCCGGCGCTGAGAGTTGCGCATGCACGCGAGTCATGAAATCGGCTTCGCTCAAACCGTGCTCGGCGAGCTGGCCAGGGGTGATGCCGGTAATCGCGCACGCGGCCGGGTGCGGCAGGATGTCCTCGCTGGGCTGGCAATAGAGATTGACCGGCGCGTCGATTTCGTTGAGCGCGTGGTCGGTGCGAATGCCAGCCACTTGCAACGGACGATCATTACGAGGATTGATGCCAGTGGTTTCGTAGTCGTACCAGAAGATGGAAGTCACGGGCGGATCCTGAACTTGAGATCGGCGAAGTCTAGGCTTTACAGGGATGCAAGGGCCAGTCTTGCAGACCTCGAACAGCAATTTCTCCAGATTCCTACAGGTAAATACATTTCCCTTGTGGGAGCGAGCCTGCTCGCGAAAGCTTTCTGTCAGTTGCAAATGGGCTTACTGACCCACCGCATTCGCGAGCAGGCTCGCTCCCACAAAGGACGTCTAACTGACGGCGTTACATCCTGTGCAATACATAGTGATGTCGTTTCCCCCCGAGAGGCTGCTAGCATCGGGCTCACTTGCATCCCGAACAGGCGAACATCAGGTAGCCCATGCTCGAACCCACAGCACCGCCAAGGACAGCACCGCTGGATACGCGCCATCAGGTCGAAACGCCGGAGGGTATCGATCTGCCGTTGCGGCCGGCCGGGCTGATGGTGCGCAGCATTGCCTTTGCGATCGATCTGGGTATCCGCGGAGTGATCGCCGGGGTGTTGTTTATCGTCCTGGCGTTTCTCGGCAAGCTCGGCATGGGCCTCGGTTCGCTGCTGCTGTTCGCCATCAGTTGGTGGTACATGGTGCTGTTCGAAGTGCTGCGTCAGGGCCGCTCGCCGGGCAAACAATGGATGGGCCTGCGGGTGGTGCACGATGACGGCACGCCGGTCGGCTGGTCGGCCTCGTTGTTGCGTAACCTGCTGCGGTTCGTCGACCTGCTGCCGTTCGGCTATTTCCTCGGCGCGATCAGTTGCCTGCAACACCCGACTTTCAAACGCCTGGGCGACCTGGCCGCCGGCACCCTGGTGGTCTACAGCGAACGCCCGCTGGCCCGCCCGCCATTGCCTGACGCCGAACCGCGACGCTCTCCGGTGTCCCTCACGCTCGCCGAACAACGCGCCCTGCTCGGTTTCGCCGAACGTCAGACCGAACTGTCACCGGCGCGAGTCAGCGAACTGGCGGCCTTACTGGCCCAGCCCCTGCATATTTCCGCGCCCAAAGCCGTGGCCGAACTCAACGGCATCGCTCGCGGTTTGTTGGGGCCGACATGAAGCAAAGCCTGTTCGAAACCCGCCACAAGGCTGAATGGGAGCGCTTCGCCCTGGCGCTCGAACGCCTTGAACGCGGCAAGGACACCGCGCAGGTGGCCGATTTCCCCAAGGCTTATCGGCACGTGTGCCAGCATCTGGCCCTGGCTCAGGAGCGCGGCTACAGCAGTTTTCTGATCGACTCGCTGCAACAACAAGTACTGCGCGGCCACCAACAGCTTTACCGCCATCGCAGCCATCTGGGCGCTAATCTGCTGGGGTTCATCCTCGCCGACTTCCCGCGACGCGTGCGTCAGGAGTGGCGCTTGATACTGGTCGCGAGCCTGCTGTTCTTTGGCAGCCTGGGCGGTTTCGCTGTGCTGGTTTACCTGTTTCCCGAACTGATCTACAACCTGATCCCGGCCGAGCAGGTGCGCGAAATGCAAGGCATGTACGATCCCGTCGCCGGTCACCTCGGGCGCTCGGCCGAGCGCGCCGCGAGTGAGAATTGGGTGATGTTCGGCTACTACGTGATGCACAACATCGGCATTGCCTTCCAGACCTTCGCCAGCGGTTTGTTGATGGGCGTGGGCAGTGGCTTTTATCTGCTCTACAACGGCATGATCATCGGCGCCGTGGCCGGGCACCTCAGCGAGATCGGTTTCGGCCAGACCTTCTGGTCGTTCGTGATTGGTCACGGAGCGTTTGAATTGCCGGCCATTGCGCTGGCGGGGGCGGCCGGTCTGAAGCTGGGCTGGGCGCTGATTGCCCCGGGACGCCTGCCGCGCGGTGAGGCACTGCGGCTGGCCGCGCGTGCCAGCGTCGGGCTGGTGTGCGGGGCCATGCTGTTTCTGTTGATCGCCGCGTTTGTCGAGGCCTATTGGTCGTCGAAAACCAGTGTCACACCGCTGACCAAATATGCGGTCGGTGGCGCGCTCTGGCTGGCCGTGGCGGTTTATTTGTCGTTCGCCGGAAGGACCCGCCATGCGCCTGAGTGACGCCAGCGTAGTGATCCGCCCGCGCACGACCTGGGAAGCCATGGACCTGGGTGTGCTGATGAGCCAGCAGCATCGCCGTCTGCTGATGACCAGTTGGGCGATCATCACCCTGCCGCTGTTTGCCCTGCTCAGTCTGTTGCTGTGGGATTCGCCGTCGCTGGCGGTGTTTATTTTCTGGTGGCTGAAGCCGACCTATGAGCGCCTGCCGCTGTACATCCTCTCCAAAGCGCTGTTTGGCGAAACGCCGACACTCAAACAAGCCTTGCGCGAGTGGCCACGCTTGCTCCGGCCGCAACTGCTGGCCAGCCTGACATGGCGGCGCCTGAGTCTGAGTCGAAGCTTTGTACTGCCGGTGCTGCAACTCGAAGGCCTTGACGGCGAAGCCAGACAGCAACGGGTGCAGGTGCTGCTGCAACGCAACGGCGGCGCGGCGCAATGGCTGACGGTCATCGGCATGCACCTGGAAACCGCACTGTGGATCGGCCTGATGCTGCTGTTCTACCTGCTGTTGCCCCAGCAGATCGAAACCGACTGGGACTGGCAGTCGCTGCTGTTTGCGGTCGATCAGGACTGGCACTGGCTGGAACACCTGACCAATGCTTTTTATGCGCTGATCCTGGTGCTGTGGGGGCCGATCTATGTCGCCTGTGGGTTCAGCCTCTACCTGAACCGTCGCACGCAACTGGAAGCCTGGGACATCGAACTGGTCTTCCGGCGTTTGCGCCAACGCCTGAATAACGGCGTACTCGGTTTGTTGCTGGCGGCCTGTCTGTTGTTGCCAAACGTGCAGCCGGCGTGGGCCGCCGAGCCGGACAGCGCCGCTGACGCGCCGAACGCGCCGCGCCTGTTGAATCAGCCGCTGAGCAGTCAGGCCTCGCGTGACAGCATCGAGTCGTTGCTGCAACAACCGCCGTTCAAGAACCAGGAAACCGTCACCCGCTACCGCTTTGGCGGCGGCCCGGCGAGCCCGGCCAGGGATGCCCAAGCGGGAGACGCACCGCAGTGGCTCAAGACCCTGCTGGACTGGCTCGACGGCCAACACCTCAACGCTTTCACCAAGGCCATCGAAGTGCTGCTGTGGGCCACGCTGCTTGCCGGGCTGGGCTGGCTGATCTGGCGCTACCGCGACTTTCTCCAGGCCTTCGTCAGCCGCCGCCCGAACCTGCCGAAGCGCAGCCAACGACCAGCGCCGCCACAGGTCTTCGGCCTGGATCTGGGCCGCGAAACCCTGCCCGCCGACATCGCCGCCAGCGCCGAACGGTTGTGGCTGAGCGAGCCGCGTGCCGCGCTGGGTCTGCTCTACCGCGGGCTGCTGAGCCATTTGCTGCATGACTTCGATCTGACGCTCAAACCCGCCGACACCGAGCAGCAGATACTAAAGCGCATCGAACACTTGCAGCGACCGGACCTGCTCGCCTACAGCAAAAGCCTGACCGGCCACTGGCAGAACATGGCCTACGGGCACCGGATTCCGCCTGCGCACCTGCAAGCAGAACTGTGCAACGGCTGGCGTGCATTGTTCGCCAAAGGTCGTGCGCATTGAACCGGCGCACCGCGTGGTGGCTGGGCGCGCTGGCCGTTTTGCTGGTCGGCGGCTTGAGCCTGCTGCTGTACCTCAAGGCCCGGCCGTATCAGCAAGTCATCGATCACGGCCCCTCGCCCGCCGCGCAAGCCAACCCGTATCTGGCGGCCGAACTGTTCTTGCGCGGACGCGGCCTCGCGGTCAGCCACGCCGAAACGCTGGCGGTCTTGCCGCAGACCGATCCCCACGGCCACACCTTGCTGTTATTTGGCGAGCGTGCGCGGATGACGCCGCGTGAGGTCGATCAGGTACTTAACTGGACCCGTGCCGGCGGGCGTCTGGTGTTTGTTGCCGAGTCACTGTGGGATGCGCGCCGCCAACAAAGCCACGACCTGTTGCTCGATCGGGTGCAACTGCAGCAGTCACTGAGCAAGGACCTCAAGGCCCCAGCAGAGGATCTGCAAAAAGATCGCTACCCGGCGCTGACCAAGCTGTATCTGGAAGACGAAGACGCGCCAGCCTACGCCGGGTTCGACACGGATTTTCATCTCGACGATCCGCACAATCTTGCTCAGGCGTGGGCCAACAGCGCCAAGGCCACGCACATGATGCAACTGGCTTACGGCCTCGGCACCATCACCGTAGTCACCGATGCCGAGCTGTGGAAAAACCCGCACATCGGCAAATACGACAACGCCTGGCTACTGTGGTATCTGAGCGCCGACACCGACGTCACGCTAATTTTCAGTACGACGCACGATGGCTTGTGGACGTTGCTCTGGCGCTATTTTGCACAGGCGATGGTTGCGCTGCTCGCCTTGCTCGGCCTGTGGTTGTGGCAGGCCAGCGTGCGTCACGGCCCCGTGCAAATGCCTGCGCCTGCGGGTCGACGGCAGTTGCAAGAACACCTGCGCGCCAGCGCCGACTTCCTGCTGCGCCACAATGGCCAGCGCGCGCTGTTGCAGGCCTTGCAACAGGACGTGCTGCGTCGCGCCCGACGCCGCCACCCGGGTTTCGATCAGTTGAACGTTGCCGAACAATGGCTGGCGCTATCGCGCCTCACGCGCCAGCCCACCCGCGCTATCAGTCAGGCCCTGAGCCCGGTCCGGAACCTGCGTCTGTCCAGCGCCGAGTTCTGCCGTCAGGTGGCCCACCTGCAAACCTTGAGGAACACGCTATGAGTGAACACATCGAGCCCGGCAGCGCCAGTCATGCGGCCCAGCAACGTCAGCGCGCCAGTCAACTGGCGCAGGCAGTGCGCAGCGAGTTGCACAAAGCGCTGATCGGCCAGAGCGCCGTGATCGACGACGTGTTGACGGCGCTGATCGCTGGCGGCCATGTGCTGCTCGAAGGTGTGCCGGGACTGGGCAAGACCCTGCTGGTGCGGGCCTTGGCGCGCTGCTTCGGCGGCGAGTTCGCGCGGATTCAATTCACTCCGGATCTGATGCCCAGCGACGTCACCGGTCACGCCGTGTACGACCTGCAGACCGAGCAGTTCAAGCTGCGCAAGGGCCCGGTGTTCACCCACCTGTTGCTGGCCGACGAGATCAACCGCGCCCCGGCGAAAACCCAGGCAGCGCTGCTCGAAGCGATGCAGGAGCGTCAGGTCACCCTCGAAGGCCGGGCGTTACCGATCGCGCAACCGTTCATGGTGCTCGCCACGCAAAACCCGATCGAACAGGAAGGCACCTATCCCCTGCCGGAAGCCGAGCTTGACCGTTTCATGCTCAAGGTGCGCATGGACTACCCCGACGCGGATCAGGAGTTGAACATGGTGCGCCAGGTCTGTCGTTCGACCCGCGCCGACATGCTCGATGTGCAACCCCTGCGCACGGTGTTGCAGGCCAAGGACGTGCAAGCCTTGCAGCGCATCGCCAGTGACTTGCCGCTGGATGATCAGGTACTCGATTACGCCGTACGACTGGCACGCAGCACGCGCACCTGGCCGGGACTGACGCTCGGCGCCGGACCTCGGGCCTCGATTGCGCTGGTGCGGTGTGCCCGCGCCCGGGCGTTGCTGCGCGGTGGCGAATTCGTGATTCCGGATGACGTCAAGGGCTGTGCATTGGCGGTACTGCGCCACCGCGTGCGCCTCGCGCCGGAACTCGATATCGAAGGCCTGCAGGTCGATCAAGTGCTCGCGCAATTGCTCGACCAAGTGCCGGCGCCGCGCCTGTGAAACCCTCGCGCCTGCTGCTGATCTGGCTCGCCTTGCTGCTGCTCATCAGTCTCGTGCTCGGCACGTTGCAGGCCCTGGGTGCCGAGATCCCGCCCAGCCTCGTTTCAATCAATTGGGGCTTGCTGCTGGCCCTGCTGGCATTGGCGCTGCTCGACGCATTGCGGCTCAAACGGCGGCCCTCGCCCCGCGTCAATCGGCAGCTGCCCGGCAGCCTCGCGCTGGGTCGCTGGGGCGAGGTGCAACTGCAGGTTGAACACGACTTCGCCGCGTCACTCCATCTGCAGCTTTTCGACCATGTCCCGGACGGTCTGAGTTTCGAAAACCTGCCGTTGAACGTCGAGTTGCAGGCCGGGCAATCCAGCCGGATCAGCTACCGTGTGCGCCCGCTCAAGCGCGGTCACTTCTGCTTCGAGCGCTGTGAAGTGAACCTGCCAAGCCCGTTGGGTTTGTGGTCGGGCAAGCGCCTGCTCAGCGTAATCGACCAGACTCGCGTCTACCCCGATTTCGCCCGACTTTACGGCGGTGAGCTGCTGGCCGTTGACAACTGGCTGAGCCAGCTGGGCGTACGCCAGCGGCAACGCCGTGGACTGGGTGTGGAATTCCATCAATTGCGCGAGTTTCGCGAAGGCGACAGCCTGCGCCAGATCGACTGGAAAGCCACCGCCCGCCAGCGCACGCCGATCGCCCGTGAGTACGAGGACGAGCGCGACCAACAGATTATCTTCATGCTCGACTGCGGCCGCCGCATGCGCAGCCAGGACGATGAGCTGTCGCACTTCGATCACGCGCTCAATGCCTGTCTGCTGCTCGGTTATGTGGCGCTGCGCCAGGGCGATGCCGTGGGCCTGAGTACGTTTGCCAGCGATCCACCGCGCCATGTCGCGCCGGTCAAGGGCAGAGGGCAGCTCAATGTCTTGCTCAACAGTGTTTACGACCTCGACAGCAGCCAGCGCGCCGCCGACTATCAGACGGCGGCCAACCAGTTGCTGACTCGTCAGACACGCCGTGCACTCGTGGTGTTGATCACCAACCTGCGCGAGGAAGACGATGACGGACTGCTGAACGCGGTGCAGCGCCTGAGTACCCGACATCGTGTGCTGGTCGCGAGTCTGCGCGAAGCAGCACTCGATACGCTACGCCATGCACCGGTGCAAACCCTGCCCGAAGCGCTGGCCTACTGTGGCACCGCAAGCTATTTGAATGAGCGCGCAGAACTCCATGAGCGATTGAGCGCTCATGGAGTTCAGGTGGTGGATGTTCGGCCTACAGAATTGGGGGCAGAACTGGTGACGCAGTATCTCAGCTGGAAAAAGAGCGGAACGGCGTGATCCCTTTTTGCCCGTGATTCAAGGCAACTCCGAGTCATAAAACTGAAGTCGAAATACTTCCTCATCGAGTTGGTCCCCCTGCTCATCGACAACAGACGCACGAATGATCTTGTAGCCAACCATTCCTTGCGACGAATAACTTTTTCTCACCCATCCATCGACTGTTGAAAATGATGAGCCATCAGGATTGCTATTTAGTACCCAGAGAATTTTTTGGCCCACAATCGGCGTGCCGTCGGGGATCGATACGATCCTGAACGAGATGGGCACAGACTGATTGATCGGATAACTGCCACCGCCCCTGATATCAGTCATCATTCGCTCATGCGCTTTGAGCGTAAAAGGAATTGAACGGACGTCCCATCCAGCCAAGCCCCCCCGGACGACTGCATCGAGAAGACTCGGTTGAACAGCCGAAAGTCGGAATATGACGCTTGCAAAACCTTCGCTATCAGTTGTCGTCGGTGCGATGTCGACTCCAGGGAATGCCCATTCGACGCTGACATTTGCCAAGGGATGACCGGTAATGGCCGACACCACCAAGGCCTGCGCCGTGATCTCTTGACCCGGATAACCGGAGAAAGAGTCGCTGAGCAGTTCTTTGATTTCTCGAGGCTCGTGCAGAAAAAACGGCAACGAAATCGACTCCGAATACTGCTCACCACCCACCGTGGCGGTCAGTTGCGCCGCTCCCGGTGTCGTGGGCACAAACCGAACCCGCGCCTCGCCATGGAAATTGGTCGTGGTGGTCACCTCGCCAAGGTCCGGACTGTGCCAAAGGACCTTCATCCCAGCCATAGGCCTGCCACTGATAGCGGAAACAAGCGTGATCTGCTCCGACACAGCCTCGCCCCACAACAGCGTCTGACTGCTTCGCGAACGCTCCGCAATTTTCACCGTTTGTTCGCCCTGCCCCAGTGACATTGCAATAACAGGAGACAAACGCGCCAACCGAGCAGAGGAAAAGAGCAAGGCAAAACTCCCATCCATGACGTCGCTTGCCTCAAACTGATAGGTCATTCCAGCGCCTGAAAACAACCGGGGTTCACCCAGCCGTGGCTCCTTAAAGCGTATCCCCAGCTCCGTCGGCCCGGTGCCCGTCATTCCCAATGTCAGGTATTGATCAAGCAAGGCGTTGCCATCCGGGGCTCTCACGCGCAGGTTGTGCTGACCATTGCGCCGCGGGAACTCAGTGCTTTGCCCCAACGGCTTGAATGGCCTGGAGTCGAAACTGTATTCAAACCCGGCCCACGGATCCTCCGCCAGCGATACGACTTTCATCGAGCGACTTTCTTCGAAACCGTCATAAGGGCTGCGAATCGACGCGGTCACCACCTGCTCACCTGGGATGTCTGGCACAACGGGAAAACCACTCCAGCCGTCGGCACCCGTCGCATGCTCCTTGGTGTTGCCGTCCACCGTCCATTGAACAGGTATTTGATCCAAAGCCAGATCGGGGAGAAAGGGGGAGCTTACTTTCAGCCACATCCACGCTGGCTCTTGTCCAATGACCGGATCCACCGCGGTTCCGCGCGCGTCCTCAATCGTGATTTTATTGTGGGCCAGAGACATTTTGTTAACGTCGCTCGAGCCAGAGGGACTGGTGAAATAAATATTGAACACCCCGGGGTGCGTACTTTTTGAACAGTCCAGCGTCCAGGAAAACCCGCTGTCATCTACGATATTTACGCTTTTCGGTGGTGGGTTCAATGCGATTCCAAGCTCTTCGGCCGAGCTTCCATTCCATACCAGATCGATGGCGAGACCCACCAAGGGACTCAGCGCATTTGTACGGAAGATATAGCGATGCACAGCGCCAATACACGGAAAGAGCGGCTGCCCTCTCAGGTCGGTCAGTTGATCCAGGACCACGGTCATTTCGTCATGAATGTCGGTTGATAACAGTCGGCAAAAAAACTCTCGATCCACGAGAGTGTCGGTCATCAACTTCACCTCGAAAATACTGCTGGTACTTCCAATACGATCAGAACTGAACGTCCATTCCAGTTCCTCCCCTTCGCGCAATATTTTGGGTACGCCCAGGTCGCCCACCTCCAGACCGATCTCCGGTTTTTCATCCCGCCATTCAAGCGTGATTGCCTGGCCAATCAGCGGGCTGTCAGCAAGCGCGCGGACCGCCAGGATATGCGTCTGGCCCCGCTTGCAAACGATTCCTGCCAGGGTAGGTCGCGCGCCATCAAAGGTGATGATGATCTTGTCCTTCCACTCGTCGTGTTCAAACGCCGTAACAAAAAACACGTGTTCATCTACCGGTCCGCCTTGGTAGGCACTGACCCTTGCGCTGACTGGCTCGTTGTTCAAAGCCGTCAAGGGCTGGTAGTACAGGCTGGCCCAGCCCCCACTGCCGGTACGAGACGTGACAATACTCTCGGGTGTCTGCCAGTCGACCAGCGCATCAATCACTGGCTCACCGGCCCCCTTGTCGGTGACATGCACCACCTGCACCCGCATCAATGTCTTTCCAGAGTCCTCGACTACCGGCGAAAGGTTCGGTCCGCGCGTGTCAACGATCCTGACCTTGTTGCGCGCCAGCGACATGGGTTTACGCGGCGATGGCAACAACAGCTTCGAGCAGACCAGTGACAGTTCAAAGCGGCCGTCGAGCCAGTCCTCGCAGGCCAGCGTCCAGACATTATCGTCCCCATCGAAGGCGACCGGTTGCTTGAGGGGCGGGGCGATCGTGACCTTCAGCTCTTCATGTCCGACGCCGCTCCAGTGCAGCGACAGGGCAGTCCCCAGCAAAGCACTGCCGACCGGCCAACGCACGACGAAGGGATAATCGGTGCCACGATTGGGATAGCCGGTCACATTCCAGAGGGTAACTTGCTCCTCGACAACGCAACGCAACTCGTCCCAGGGATCGGTTTGCAGCACTGTCACGGGAAATTCATGAGTCACCTCGCCACTGGCGTAATAAGGGCTGTCGACCGACGCCGTGATGACAAATTCGCCCGCTTGCTCAGGGACAAAATCGAAGTACACCCAACCCTGTTCATTGGTAGTGCCGGTGCCCAGCAATCCCTGCGCTGCACTCGTCCACCTGACCTGCCGGTCATCAAGCGCCTGACTGGTGTAGAACGAAATGACCTGCACGCCCAACTGGACACTCTGTTTCAATTCCAGAACGGGGTAATAAGCCGCTTTCTGCACGTTGCGGATAGCCAGACGGTGATGTCCCAACGACACATCGATTACATAAGGTTCAGCGTTGTACTGATTAACCAGGCTGATCGAGAAGTCGTGACTTTTTTCTTCACCGATTACCGGGCAATCGAGTACCCAACGCGACGTCAGTTCATGTTCGACGCCCCAATCAGGGGTGGCCTTAACCGCTTCCATCGGGTTACCGTGCTGGATCAAGGCAGTTTTGGTATCCAGCCAGGCGCTGTCTGCCACAGCTTTAACCGACAGATTGTGCGGCATGTAAAGCGGGTTGCCCTGGCCGTTACCAAGCGATGCCCCCAGGCAGAGATACACGGTTGAACCCGGTGCCAAGGTTTGTTCATCCAGATCTATTTCCTTGAGTTCCAATGCCTCCAGCTTCAATTGGAGGTCAATGTGAGTGATGCAGACTGACGAGCGATTATCTGGCGGATCCGCCGGAACACCGTTGACCTCCACGGTTATCTTGTCACCGCTGACCAAGCCAAAAGGATCCAGTGAGGCCTCATAGTAAAGCGGCTCGAAAACCAGCGGCTGCCCCTCCGCCAGGCGTGCCTGATCTTGCTCGGGGTCGCGATCGAGCCCCTCGACAAGTTCCAGTCTCAGCAACTCGTCATCACCATTGAGGATGCGCAAACAGCCTGGTTGTCCCGACCATTGCGCCCCTTTGCGCAGCTCGCACAGAAACGAAAACCGGTAACTCGCGTTGGCAGCGGATGTTTTAGGGAGCGTAATGACCTGAGTGGCCGAGCCCCCGGCATTTAGCTCCATAAATGCGGTTAACCACCCTTCATACATTTCACTGCCCCGGCCGACGATTCCTTTACGCCTCCATTCACTGAGCGCCTCGGTGAAATAACCATTGCGTACCAGACTTTCATTCGCCTGGATGGCGGATTCAGTCATGACTGCTCACTCCTTTGCCGGGCCTATTCAGGCCAGGGGTTTCAGCCTGGGTGACCAGACCCGCGACTTTTTGCTCGAAGGTGGGTTCACCAGGCTTGGCGGTATAGCGAATACGCATAATGATGTCGGGCAACGACTGAAGCATGCCGGCTTGCGGTTGTTTCTTCGGCCAAGGGAAAGTCAGTCTCCAACGAGAGATCACACCAGTGTTTTCAAACGGATTGAGCAACCCTTCATCAGGTTTCACGTGGGTCATGCCGTCGTCGGCAATCCCCTTCGACAACGCGATCTGCTGGGCGCTGCGCAGGTTGATCAGCACATCCAGAGGCGCTACCCCTGAAGGGTCATGCAAATACTGCACAGACTGCGTGGTTGGCCGGGTAGCCGTCATGCTGCTGATCTGGAGCAAGGTCGCCCGCACATCTTCGAACGGTCCGGTCAGCACGGGCAGATCGATCTCTACCGCACTGATCTGCCGGCAGAAATGGCCCGGGTAATCACGATCAAACAGCAGTTGGGTCAGTTTGAATTCGAGCACGCCCGTTTCGCGCAGTTGCTGCAACGCTTGCGCCCAGTCGGCAATGCCGGCTTGACGATCGATCGAATCCTCGAACAACTGCCGCAAGGAGATGGTTTTTACCAATTCCAGGCGCCGCTCCCGGCTTTGCACGTATTTTTGCTCAAGACCCATCATGAAGTGACGCAGTTGGTCACCGGCGGTCAGACCATAGCGGTGATCGAGCCAGACCTGAGGCAAGGGTGCTTGTGCATCGTAGTCTCCGGTTTCGGCAGCCAGCGAGGCCTGAGCGCTGAGGCACAGACTGATGACCGCATCGTAGGCCTGATAATGGAGCGCCTTGAGCTGACCAAGCATCCAGTCAAATAACTCGGCGTTGGCCGCGCGTTTTTTCAGGTAGTTGAACACCGTCAATACCTGGCTGTTGGCCCTCACGGCCTGTTCCAGGCTGGTTCGTGCCGCGCTGACCGCGTGGCCCTGCGCAACAATCTGCGCATCGATGGCACGCACTTCCGCCAACGCCTGATCGCGTTGCAGTGCCCAGTCACCGCGGCGCCGACGGTATCCTTCAGTGGTGGCCTGTCGGTCGGCGTCGATTTGCAGCAATGACGAATTGACCTCCAAGACAAAAGCAGCGGCATCCAGCGTATGCTCGGGTTTGAAGCCGCCATTGGACATGCCAAAGATTTTTGGCAACGCCGCGACGACGCCTCCTGCGGTTTTCAGGATCGTGGATTGCAACGCCAGAGATTTCGACTGGCTCAGGCTCGCCATGACCTGATACTCGATGGCAGAAACGTTTTCGTCGTAACGCGCTGCGTAAGCGCTGGCCCGCTCTTGCGCCAGTGCCCGGTTCTGCTGCAGCGCCGTCACAGAGGCCTCCAACTGGGCAATGGACTGTTCCTGAACCGTCTGGGCATAGTGACCCAGTTCGACCAGATGACTTTGCTGCAACTCTTCCTGTTCGGCGCGATCGCGGCGCTCCAGCAGACTGAGTACCTGATTGCCGTACTCCTGTAATGCCTGCACCGCTCGCAATGCGACTTCGAATGTCACGCGCCAACGGAAAGCATTGACCACCAGTCGCCCGCCCATCGGTCTCGGCCCGGCCGCGCCACCGGCCGCCAGATCGCGCAGCAATTGATTCGGGTCCGTGGGCGGACTGAACAGCAGAATGTACAAGGGCGTGCCGTCGAGAGTGAGATTGTTACGCAAGTTATGCAGCCGAAGTTCAGGCGCGGCAAACAGGTCAAGCAGCCTTTGATTGATGGGAATTTTAAAGGGCTCGCACCCCAGCAACCCGAGCATCGGCGGTATGTCGGAGGCGGCGGGATAGTCCTCCAGACTGAAGTCCAGCTCCTGTTCCAAGGCTTCGAGCCAGGGCCGCGAGGCGCTTTGGGCCAGGAGGCTTGCAACCGTGTCGGTTTTCCAGCGGGTGGCCGTGTTGGCGGTAGGCGCCTTGCCCATCAGAAAGCCGGCCTGGACGTAGCACAATTTGGCCGCCACCAGACTGTCACGGGTCAGTTGCCGGTAATACCAGTCGCCCCAGGCCATCAGGTTTTTCACGTATTCGGTGAACATCAGGATCTGGAAATGCGCCGGCGCCGCATAGCCAATAGCATCCGGATCCGTGGGGTTCTGGCTCTCACACCCAGGATCCCCGGAACCCTTTTTGACGTCCAGAGGCCGGCAACGCCAGTACGCTGGTTTCGGATTGGGAAAGGCTGGATCGTCGAGCGGGTCGGCAGGCGCCTGGGGATCGAACACGTAGTGTAGCCAGCGTTGCGCTTCCCGGAAGCGATCTTCCTCGCGCAAGCGCGTCGCCATCAAATGCGGCAGGTGAAAAAACAGCTCATAGAAGCACAAACCATTGGCGCCGTTGAAGGCACCATCGGGTTCATCGACACTATGTCCGACCGGCGCAGGCTCCTGAATGAACTGCAGGTGCCAGTCCAGTACAGCATCGACGGAAATATGCGAACTGCGCACCAACTCCGAGCCAAACAATGAGTTGAGCCGGACAAACTTCAGCTTCAGCTTATCCTGATTGAAGGATAGAAACTGTGCAGCATCGACGCTGTTTTTGTGCAGCGTCACTGGGACGAAGTCCAGCAGATCGATGACCGTCAGATCAAACAGCTTTACTCCCAGCGCGGCAGTGGAGGATCCAAATGAAAAAGTGCTCGGATTCGGCCATGTGCCTTTGTCCCGCTTGAAGGTCAGCGGCTCGGTGACCCAGCCGCCCGCCTGATCGAAATTTATCTTTATCGGTGCCGGGTCTCCACCCGCTGGCAGCAGCAGCAGCTCGAGTGTCAGCTCTTGCTGCCCGGAGGGAAGCCCCGTAGGCCAGCAAAAACCACGCACGGTCAGTACATCTTTTTCAAGCTCCGCAACCTCATCAAATACCCGCAGAGCCGTCACTTGCAGACCCAGGTACGGTGTGAGGCTACCCGCAGGCTTCGTACGGGTTATCACCGGCACTTGACTGTTCAGCGAATGTTGCACGGTTTCGCGACTGATGAATCGATTCAACGCCTGCTCCAGCCAGTCGCCGGGATCATAGGGATCGGGGCGCATCAGCACGTCGTAAACCGCATGCACCCTGAAGTCTGCAAGCTTTACCTCAGTAAACCTGCCCGTCATCAAAATACCCAGCTTGCCCTTGGGATTCAGGTAATCGATGCGCACGCTCGCAATCAAGCGTGTGCCCGGCGCAAGTGCATGATCGTGCTCCGAGCTGTGAACATTCAGCGGCGGCGACCATTGGCCATTCTGCGTCTTGAACGCCAGGTTGATATCCAGTTTGTACGGGACAGAATCCGTCTCTTCCCGAGCGATGACTTTGTCGCGCCACTGCGCCCAGACCAGGCACAGGCGGCCATTCCAGAACACCGGGCGGACATCCAGCACCTGGTCGGCAGTCGGGATATCCACCGCTTGCCATTCACTCCAGGCCGCCGGACTGACCACCGTGCTGGTGGCACCCAGTTCAATCTCGGCCTTGCGCCAGAAATACTGGAACGGCTGCACTCGCTGGCGCCCGACAAAGTAATAATCGGCTCTGGCAGGCGTCGCCCCGTCCATGTAGCAACTGATCACGTCCAGGTCGCAGGTTTGCTCGAATTCCTGCAGATATTCCTGCAATGCCGCCTGCACGGAATCGTCGCTCAAGCGCGCCTGGTTGAGGTTGTTTTCCAGATTCTTGAACAGGCTGGTCTTGCGCAGACGCACAAACGGATTGATGAAGTTTTCCGGGTAGCACGCAATCATCTGCACTGCTGCCCAGTCGGGGTAGTTGTTATAGAGTTCCCATTCGAGCAAGTGACGCTTGTCGAACTCCTGCTTCTCAAATCCGGGTTCCAGCTTGCGATAGACCGCATGGATGTACTGCTGAGCACAACTCGTTGCTTCGGCCACCCACGAACTCTGCACCTGGTAAGTATCCAGCGGATCCATGCGCAGCAATTCGAACAGATCTGCCGGCGTTCTCAGGAAAGGATAATGATCTCTGCCCGCTCTGCCGATGCAATATTCAAGCAGCGCCGAACGGCGTTTTTCCAGCAGTCCGGTAATGTTATTCACTGTCATGATCCAGCTCCTGGGGTATGACCCGAAACAAACATTTGTCAGGCGATCGCGCTTACTCGGGGTTCGACGGAGCGTCGAATTTGATGGGGTCGACGAAATCTCTTTCGGCGTCACCCGCCTGAGTGCGGACTTTAAAAGTGAACGTGCCGCCCGACGCGCTGGATACAAAAACCCGCGTGAGTCCCTGGTGATCGGTGAACCCCTGCGATGGCCGGATCGTTGCGCCATTGAGTGTTGAAGGCGGAGTGCTTTTCCAAAACCATTCCACCAGCGAGTTTTGCCCGCGGTTCCCATAGTCGTCTTCCAGCACCGCGTAGAGTTCGACTTCCTGCCCGGCAGGCACGTCCGTCAAAGGAGTCGGCGACAGTTCGGCAAGCGGAAAAGAGAACGAAGAGTGATCGGTGGTGATCTCGACAGGCGGCGCGTACTGCGGCTCGAACAAGTCCAGCCATAACAGTGGCGTGTCAATGCCCATGATCTTGCCGGGGGTAAACGTGGCAAGCAGTACTCCGTCCAGGTCGGTGTGGCCGGTTGCAATCTTGCCCAGAGCCGCCCGCCAGTAGACGCTGACACCGCTTAGCGCCTTCCCCGCGGCGTTTTTGAGGGTCACTTTATAGGTGACTTTTTCCCCTGGCTTGTTGGCGACGACGGTACTGTCACCCATCACCTCGCAGACGATCGTGACCAACGCGTTGAGATCACCCGGCACTGGCATCAACGGTGCTCGCGCACCGGACGCGCCCAGCAGAGCAAGTTCGGCGGCATCGGCATAGGCTTGTTTGTCAATGGACTCGGGCAAATTGCCGATCAGGAAAATCGTCAGTGCATCCATGCCGGTTTCGCGGGACAGTTCTAGAACACGTATCAGAAAATCGAGCTGAGTGAGGCTTTTCAATACTTTGAGATCGGTGGAATCGATGCGGCTGACACACTCGCGCACCTCCTGCACGCTCCAGCCAAAAAAGTCAGCCAGCTTGATCGCAGCTGCCTGCCGCGCCAGCGCAGCGGCGTCACCCGTGACATACGGCAGCGCATTGACCTGGCGCAGGTAATCCAACAGTTTCTGCGCCGGCTGGTCGCCCAGGGCGAAAGCACGGGTGAGTGTCGTCAGGTAATAGAGTGTGCGTATCGTCAACGCATACTTGTCCGACTGATCGAGCCAGGCGAGATAGCCGTAATCCAGATAGTCCTGCAACAGCTCGGCACTGAGTTCAAGCGTCAATACCACCTCGCTGCGTCGGCGCACTTCAGCCAACAGGTCGAGCAGCTTATTGGCATTGCGGCCAGAATTGCGGCCCGAGCCCACGGAACTCATCCCCACCTGTTCATGCACAAGGCTAAGGAATTGAGGAACAGTAGCCTGTGCCCAGTACAAAATCGGTATGGCTTGCTCCACTCCCACTTCGGCATACACAGCCAGGGTCTCTCTGACCAGCGATGTCTGAGCATCGCGCATCTGCACCACCACGCTGACCATGATGTCGATGATGCTCTGACGCAGGATCGTATCGCTGAGACCCAAGGCATTGTCGACCGCCCAAGTGACTTTCGAGCGGACGATGGACAGGAAGTCCTCGGATGTCCCCTCCAGGTGCAATACCACGCCATTGGCGTCGACAATCGGGTTCAGGCCATCAGCGGATGTCGCTAGAAAATCGAGCCAGTCGGCAGCACCGGCCCGCGGTACACCAGCCATCAGGAATACGCTGTTGGATAACAGGGTCGTTGGCAACAAATTGCGAACCTGCTCGAAAAACTGCAGGTCCTGTGTGGTGGGTTCCAGCGCCGGTTGCGCCGCAACGGCGTGTTGCAGCACCCACAACACTGTCAAGTTGCCTTGCGCGCACCACTGCACGAAACTTTGCATGGCTTCGATCAGTTCCAGCGCATCCGGCAAATCCGCCGGCTCATCGTAAATGACAGGAATGCCCGCGAAGCGCTCAAGCCAGGCATCCCCGCCCAGCAGCGACAGCATCAGCGCACCTTCGACCGGTGTGATGTTCAATAGCCGGGGCAGTTTCACCAGACGGTAAAAGCTTGAAATGATCGGCAGAGCGCGCGGCAGTGTATCGGTCAGGCCGTGAGCCCGGGCCACGGTGGCTGCGAGGAAGGAGTAAGTCTGCAGGTCGATCGCCAGGCCGCTGCACAGCTGGCTGACCGTCAAATCCACCTCGCCCGGCGTCGGCGTCACCGCAAACGTACCGTTGTCGAGCTTTAAGGGCTCGCGATAACCCGCTTGATTATTGTAGATCTGGTCAAACGAGGAGAGCGATTCGCCCCGCCCGTAAACCGACAGATCACCGATAAACGCCGCGAAGTCCGCGGCCGGGCAGTCGTAGCGCTCGCGCAACGTCTGAAATAGCCCCAAGGCATGCACGGCGCCGCTCGATATATCCAGATCGAGCGGAAGAAGTTTCGGTGAATTACCAAGCGCTGTTGCCCTGATGGCTGCCACCAATACAGCATCCACCTGGTCGAATGGTAGTCCGATCCAACTGGCCAGTCGCACCATTTGGTTTATCCGGTCATAGCGATTGAAACCGATTTCCTCGTCTGGACTTTCGGTCAATCGATGGAACGATACGATCTCGTCGTCAATCCGCACCGCAGGTGACGTGCCGTTGTTGATGTAGACCGACCCTGAACGTTCACTTTCCAGAGCCGAGGGTTTCTGATCCGCAAATTTGACATTGGGTGAGCGCACCGGGGAAAAGTCTCGAATAGACAGCAAGGCTTCGATCTGCGAGCTGTCAAGCTTGGTGCGCTCGCCCAGAAACGCCACCTGGCGGAGATTCGCGTACTTCTGGAGATTGTCGGTACCGAAGTTTCGGTTATAAAAAAGCTCCCGATCGTCAAACTGCTCACGCGCCTCCGTGAGCAATTGCCGCTGATAGGGCCCCAACCGCGTCGCATGGGCGAAACCGGCGCGGGTGTTGGGGCCACGGGCGTTGGCCTGAAGAAAATAGGGAAAAGTCAGGTCAGTCCGGTGCTCGAAATCCCCCACCGACAAGCCATGTGACTGCGCAATGCTGTCAATCGTGACCCAATGCTGGTAGTACGGCAGACCATTGGGATAGCGCGCCTCGATCAATCCATCTTCTATCGACACGGTTTCTGCGGACTCTGTATTTTCGTCGATGAACGCTTCCATTACTGCCACGATGATGTCGACCGACGAAACCGACTGATAGACCGCGTTGTAATCGACATTCAACGCCAACAGATCGGTGCGGCGACTGTGCAGCCGATACTTTTCTTCCGGGCTCTTGTTGTCGATACGGTCGCGAATCCACCGTAACAAGTCAATCAGATAGGCCACCGGCGAAGTGATCGACTCCAGTGCGTCCGGCGGGCACAGCAGCGCGAAATCGGTGCCGATCAAGCCTTGATAATCGGGGCCATCAACCATTGAAAGCAAACCGCTGCCATTGCGTGATACGGCGGTCTTGCCAGTCAGTGTCTGCTCGATGAACTGTCGGCGCAGATACGTGGCCATACTGTTGGCCCCGCGCGCGAATCGCTGCGCGGCATCCAGGTCGAGCTGATAATCGCTCCTCAGACCTCGGGCGCCCTTCTCCGCCAAAGGGAAAATCGATCCACCGTTTTTCAGGTAAGCCTTGAGTTTCGCCAAGCCGGCGTCATGGATCTGTTGTTCCTCACCAAACAATTCAGTAAACAGTCGAAGAGCGGGACGACGCGGATCAGCCATGATCAGATTCCTTGAGGCAGCAACTGGCCCTGGCGGCTTGACGTTGCGCGTCAGGCTGCCTGTTTCATGAGTAAGATTGAGCGCCCGGGCGACCGCCGTGTCTACTGTCATTTTTGACAGGTATTAAGACCGTCCATCGGAATGATATCTCCCCGGCGCACGCGTGCGTTCGACTTCAAAGCGTGCGCTGTCGACCCAAGCGGAAATCGTCTCGCCAGCCGCGCCGTCCGTAATGGTCTGCCTGAACCGATACCAGTTACCGCCTTCAGGGAGTGCCCGTATCGACTCGCCGCGCCATTGCCCATCGACGATGGCCAACTCCGGCGCCCAGAACACCTCGGGGTTGTACCAGCTCACGAGGGTGCCGATGCCCTGACGGCCGCGACCGGCAAACTGCAACGGATGGACCACCCAGCTTCCCGGGGCCGGCTCGTCGAGGATGGGCAGAAAAATACCCAGCACAACCGCTCGGCGCGCTTCAACCGATTCGAAGGTATCCAGAGACGCGACAGCTTGCAGTTGGTAACGCCCTCCAGCCACCGCAGCGCAGTCGCACATCACCGACCAGGTGCGATCCTCACGCACAATGGTACTGGCCAGCACTGAGCGCGCGCCCTCTGCCAGCGTCACCGTGACGGTGTCGCCAGGCACCCCGAAACCCGATACCACGGCTTGCCGTCCAATCGCTTCGCCCTCGACCGGAGTCTCGATAAAAGGCGCGGCCGGGACGACATCGAATGACATCCAATCGGTGCAAGCGGACTCGTGCACCGTGCCGTTGTCATCAAACGATTGCCGCACCCGGAGGGTATGGCTACCCACCGGCAACTCCACCTCGCGCCGCCAGAGACTGTTCCAGCCGACGGTAATATTGCGCTGCCACGGTTCGTCATCGCCATCGAGCCAGACGTCGACCCATCCTCCCGCCCTGCCGGTGCCTTCAAGCGCTGCCTCGCGAGCCAACTTGCCGCCAGCCTCCGGCGTGGTGATCCGCGGCGGCAACAGCACCACCTTCAAAGCATGGTTTTCGCTGCGCTCGGAATCGCGTGAGTCGAGTGTCTGTACGGCATAAACCGTGAACTGACCAAACTCCAGGTCGCTGAGCGTTATGCGCCACTCACCGCTGTTTTCCAGGTGCAGGGGATTTCCCACAGCCCGATCGAACAGAGCGTTGTACAACTGCATCGTGGCGAATTGCATACCGTTATTGCCGCAGATTTCTACGTCGCTCCCCACCTCGTCACCCGCCGCGGGTGCGGTGATGCGCGGTTTGAGCATGGGGATCTGGACGGTGAAGGTTGCGTCGACTGCCACCGAGGTTTGCTGAGCAAAATACTGGGTGACGGAAACAGTGTGCACACCCGGGTCAAAATCTGTGGACCGTCTGAAGGTCCAGAGTTCACCTTGAACCGTTGCCGCGTAAGAGGTGGGGTCATCGCTGAACGTGATATTGACCGTAGCGCCCGGCCAGCAGGTACCTTTGAAAAACGGTGAAAGGCCCTCTTCGACTGGCGGTTCCAGGCCGGGAGCCAAAGGGGGAATGGTGACTTTGAGGACGACCCAGTTGGGCGACTCGTGCTCGTCGAGAACCTGCTTGATGTGAACTTCACGCTCGAACACAGGCCCCCAGACTGCCAACGCCTTGCTCGACCATTGGCCGCTGGCGACAACCACGGCGGGGGCTTCCAGATCGGCGCTATTTGGTTTGCGCGGTTGCACCGTGGCGCCGTTATAACCTTTGCCGCTGAACGTGGGCTGGTAGTCCCGGGTGTATTTGACGTCACTGACATCGGGTAACAGGTGGTTAACCGTGAATCGGAAGGGATGCGACTCGATCCAGCCGTTGGCACCGTCGCCAATTTTCTGGATCACCTCGACGGTGTAGCTGCCAAAGTCCCAACCGGCAACGGATGACTCCCATTTGCCAGTCGCCGGTATCGTTACAGTAGGCGGCGCATCGCCTCCACCCGCGGTGACGGAGAACTGGACCTGTGTAATGAGTTTCGGATCGTAATGCCCAGTGCCGGAAAAGGTGATGGTGTCGCCGTGCTGCGTGTGCGTACCCGTCGGCTTGTCCGGGCGTACCCGTATGCCGAAGGGGATGTTGCTGACCGATGGCTGGCCTTTGTAGATTTGCCAGCAGACAATTGAATGCGGCCCCGGCGTCAGCGTGAACGAGGTTGACCATTCACCCGAAGAGGAGTTGACCGGCGTTTGTATCTGGGCCGAAGTATTTTCCGAACGGATCACGACCGAACTGTCATCCGCGATTCGGACGGCCCCCTTGAACAGCGATGTCGTATCGACGATTTGCAGCGATGTCGGCGACTCGATACAAGGTGGGCCCAATACGTAAAAGTTGCTTATGGTGGCCCCGGAGGTACCGTCGCCGTAAGTTTGCCGAATGCCCAGGACATGGCTTTGCCCGGGTGCAAAGTCATAAATGCTGGTACCTCCCCAGGCTCCATTGCTCTCTACCGTGGCGTTTGCCAACACTTTGATTAAGGTGTTCTGGATGACAGCATCTACCGTTGCATCGGGCAAGCCACCGGTACCTTCAATACGCGGCCTTTGTAAAGTCGTAACGCCAATGTCAGTGACTGTTACAGGCTTGATTACGGTAAATACCGTTGTTTGAGTGTATCGGCCTGTCGTCCCGGGGAGATCTTCCCGGATAAGGAAGGTCCGTCTGCCTTGCGTTACAGACGGCAGCAGCCTCGCGCTCCATCGCCCGTTCGCACCGGCTGTGGCCGCTTCACTCAATGCACTGTCAGCGCTGTTGGGAACTACAAGCTTGATGACGCTGCCTTGTCGGGCAGTCCCATGCACCCACTCGCTAACCACATTAACGGGATCAAAAGCGGCGGCACGCCTGACCACCGCGTCCAGGTAGGTCATATCTGACCACTTACCCTTGTAGTTCCACTGAGCATGAAATCTGCCCGGATATCCCTCCGCGAGTTCGCCAAGGTAAACGGTGTGCCAGTCGTAATCGCGAAAATAACGGTCGATTAATTTTACGCTGCCGCCGCTTGTTACGAACCAAATTATGGTCTGGTGATCCAGACCGTCTCGCTGTGGGATCCTGAAGGTCAAATCTACCCATTTATCAATCAGTACCGGGCCTGTGTGCCCATACTCCGGCCCGTTGATCAACACCCCCGGGGCACCGGATTTGGCGCCTTGCGCAGAGGATGGCTGCTGTGAAGGGGCGTCTTCAGGTGCGTCGGGGCCTGTATTTGAATCCTCGGTCATGGTGAGTTTCCTTGTACGTCCTGTCGGCAAGTGAGCGCTTCATTTAAAGTCCGGAATACAAGATTTGGCACCTGTAAGATCTGACAGTCCCGACCAGCGGTAACTCTTCCCACATAGCAACCTGGCAATGTCCGTCAGCCAATCCCGCACGGCTCTATCACTCTGCGCCTTTGCCTACACATCAATCAGAATCCGCCGGCTTGTGCGCCTTGCTGATGCCCCGTAACGTGATCCGTGCCGCTGCCAATCAGTGGTCGGGTTTAGTCGCCCGGGTCATGTGCATTGCGTACAAGCGTCATCCAGTCGGGTACTCCCTATCCCCGCACTCGATGGTGGCTGTTCGCAGGGCGCCCTTGGGCGCGCCGGTTTGTGCACTCCCGGCCGACTAACCTGCCTACAGCCGCCACCCCATTCGTTCGTTCAGGTCGCGACGAGGTAAACCGCGGCACCTGGCGATGGCGATCTATTAATTGAGCGAGACGGGTTTGCTGCTTGCGCAGAAGGCGCTGGATCACGAGCGGGCGATTACGCTGGCCTGGGCCTGGAAAGGCGTTGCCGGTACTGGCGCTTTCGCGAGCAGGCTCGCTCCCACAGTTGTTTGCGTTCCTTCAGTTGCAAATGCGATTGAAGGTGGGAGCGAGCCTGCTCGCGAAGCTTTGACGGTTATGCATCAGGCCGAGGCCGGCAGTGGCTGGAAGCTGAAATACTGGCGCAGCGCCCCGACCAGTTGCGCGTATTCTGCCGGCGGTTGTTGCAGGCTGAAACCGGCGTCGTAATGCAGTGGCGTGACGTCTTCGTGACACCACAGGCAACAGGCGGTCAAGTCGATGATTTGTTGGCAACCGTCGCCGCAAGGGATCTTCAAGCGCAATCGGAAATCCACGCCAACCCACATCGGCAGCGGACTGATCAGCATCAATCCGTCGTTGGACACGTTACCGAGAAAGCCGATGGGCTTGTCGGTAACGCTGTTGAACACTCTGAGGAAATACGGCAGTTGATGCCGTTCGATCCGGCGGTCGGTAAACATGCGCAGTTCGCCATGCAAGGCCCCGTCACGGAGCCGCACCTTTGCTTCGGAACGCGCCGGTGTGGCAGGCACGCTCTCCCCGCTTCCGGTGTGACGGTCGCGACATCGCCGTCACCTTACTACTGCCAGTTGCAGGTGTTGCCCCGGTTAGAGACTCAACTCTAAACCCGGTTCATTGGACTATAGCCCAGCTTGTACAAGCAGCCAGATTTTGTAGGACGAACCGATCAGAAACGGGTCGGCCGCACCACGGCCGCCGCGCTACGAGTCGGGTAATGGCCCAGGCTCTGCAGGGTTTCCAGGCGCGCACGGGCGCGGTAGGCGTATTCACTGTTGGGGTACGAGGCGATGATGAACTGATAGGTCTGCACCGCGTCGATGAAAAGCTTCTGCCGCTCCAGGCACTGGCCGCGCATCATCGACACTTCCGGCCACACATACGGCCGGGCACGGCTGGCGCGCTCGACTTTGGACAGTTCGAGCATGACCTGCTCGCAATTGCCACGATCATAGGCGCTGTAAGCGTTGTTCAAATGATGGTTCATCGACCAACGGGTGCAGCCCGTGACGGCGAGAACGCTAAGGGCAAGGGCGGCAATGGGCAACAATCGCATGGGGGATCTCCTGTCTTGTGCTTTGTATCGACACCTGCACAGAAATCTTCAGTAAGGCGATGACCGAGTCAAAAGTATAGAAGCCACTGCAACCCGTATTGCGAACAGCAACGCTCAGCGTCCTTCCATCAAAAAAGCCCCTGATCGGTGAGAGGATCCAGGGGCATTGGATCGAAAACCTGCCAGCCTTCATTCAACGATAAAGTTACGCACAGCTGAGTCTATTGAGGGTTGGCCGGCGCGTACAAGTTTAGCGACGACCCCATGCGCTCCAGGCGCCAAGTTCCTAACCACTCCTGACCACTGGCCTGTGGTGATAATCCCGACCTGAAACAGTAGGCCTCCCGCAACATCGAAGACTTGTAGGATGTCTCCCTTTAAAGCCGGTTTTGCCGCACCGGAAATTGTTAGTGAGCGCCCCACTTTTGCCCCCTCCACTGGTTCAATGATTACCGGAACGGGAAGATCGTTTTTTTCCGCAGTCATTTTCTTCATCTCCATATCCTCGCCAGTCATTGACGAGTACCAGAGCATTACAACGATCCTGCTGACATCTGCCTACCTGACATAAATGACAGTCCCGACCAACGGTGTGTTTTTACACCGAAGCACTTCAGCATGTTCGATAAGAAATAAAAACGAATAAGTAGTGCAAACGAACAATGACTACACCCTTCGAGCATAGTAGCCTCTGCCTGCGCTTGAACTCAGGAGTCTTTGCATGTCCGTCCGTCGTACCAAAATCGTCGCTACCCTTGGCCCGGCCAGTAACTCGCCGGAAGTTCTCGAACAGCTGATTCTGGCTGGCCTGGACGTCGCCCGTCTGAACTTCTCCCACGGCACCCCCGACGAGCACAAGGCTCGCGCGAAGCTGGTGCGTGACCTGGCGGCCAAGCACGGCCGCTTCGTCGCCCTGCTCGGTGACCTGCAAGGCCCGAAAATCCGTATCGCCAAATTCGCCAACAAGAAGATCGAGCTGAAGATCGGTGACAAGTTCACCTTCTCCACCAGCCATCCGTTGACCGAAGGCAACCAGCAAGTGGTCGGCATCGACTACCCGGATCTGGTCAAGGACTGCGGCGTCGGTGACGAGCTGCTACTCGACGACGGCCGCGTGGTGATGCGCGTCGAAACCGCCACCGCCAATGAACTGCATTGCATCGTGACCATCGGCGGTCCGCTGTCCGACCACAAAGGCATCAACCGTCGCGGTGGCGGCCTGACCGCTCCGGCCCTGACTGAAAAAGACAAGGCCGACATCAAGCTCGCCGCCGAGATGGAAGTCGACTACCTCGCGGTGTCCTTCCCGCGTGACGCCGCCGACATGGAATACGCCCGCCAACTGCGCGACGAGGCCGGCGGTACCGCCTGGCTGGTGGCGAAGATCGAGCGCGCCGAAGCCGTGGCCGACGACGAAACCCTCGACGGTCTGATCAAGGCTTCTGACGCGGTGATGGTTGCCCGTGGTGACCTCGGCGTGGAAATCGGCGACGCCGAACTGGTGGGCATCCAGAAGAAAATCATTCTGCACGCACGCCGTCACAACAAAGCGGTGATCGTCGCGACCCAGATGATGGAGTCGATGATCCAGAACCCGATGCCGACCCGCGCCGAAGTGTCCGACGTGGCCAACGCCGTGCTCGACTACACCGACGCCGTGATGCTCTCGGCCGAATCCGCTGCGGGCCTGTACCCGCTGGAAGCTGTGCAAGCGATGGCGCGCATCTGCGTCGGCGCGGAAAAGCACCCGACCGGCAAGACCTCCAGCCACCGCATCGGCAAGGAATTCACCCGCTGCGACGAAAGCATCGCGCTGGCGACCATGTACACGGCCAACCACTTCCCGGGCGTGAAAGCGATCATCGCCCTGACTGAAAGTGGCTACACGCCGCTGATCATGTCGCGCATCCGCTCCTCGGTGCCGATCTACGCCTACTCGCCACACCGCGAGACCCAGGCGCGCGCCGCGATGTTCCGTGGCGTGTACACCATCCCGTTCGATCCGGCTTCGCTGGAACCGCACGAAGTCAGCCAGAAAGCCATCGACGAGCTGGTCAAGCGCGGCGTGGTCGAGAAAGGCGACTGGGTCATCCTGACCAAGGGCGACAGCTACCACACCACCGGCGGCACCAACGGCATGAAGATTCTGCATGTCGGTGATCCGCAGGTCTGAGTGAAGCGCTGAAAAGCAAAAGCCCCGCCATGTGAATGGCGGGGCTTTTTGTTTTCTGATCCAGCAGAGGGATTGACCGATCGTCCCCTTTGCTCGCGAAAGGGCCGGCCCGACCGACAAAGTTCTCAATGCCGTTTGAGGAATTCGCTCAACGCCGCCAACGCCTCGGGCGTACGCAACCGCTGGGTAAACAACGCGCCCTCCTCCTCGATCACCTTGCGGATCAATTCGCGATCCGGCGCGCGCATCAATTGCTTGCTGATGCGCACGGCTTCAGCCGGTAGCTCATCAAAACGCAGCGCCACTTCCCGCGCCTTGCGCAACGCTGCCTCGCCATTGACCAACGCTTCGGTGGCCAGGCCCCACTGTGCGGCCTGCTCACCGCTGAAGCCCTCGCCAAGCAACAGCAACTGCGCCGCTCGGGCCTGACCGAGCAAGCGCGGCAAAATCAGGCTGGAGCCGAACTCCGGGCATAAACCAAGGTTGACGAACGGCATGCGTAGGCGCGCATCGCCCGCGACGTAGACCAGATCGCAATGCAGCAACAGCGTCGTGCCGATGCCCACCGCTGCACCGGCCACAGCGGCAATCACCGGTTTGCGGCATTCGAGCAGATTTAGCATGAAGTGGAACACCGGACTGTCGAGGTCGCTCGGCGGTTGCTGGATGAAGTCGGCGATGTCGTTACCGGCGGTGAAACACTCGGCGCCGCCGGTGATCAGCACGGCGCTGATGTGCGGGTCGCTGTCAGCCTGTTTCAGCGCTTCAGCGAGGCGGCTGTACATCGCGCGGGTCAGGGCGTTTTTCTTGTCCGGACGATTGAGGCGCAGGGTCAGTAAACCGCGTTCGCGCTCCAGCTCAATGGCTTCGGTCATGGCGTCTCTCAACGGTGTCGGGCTCAAGAAAATCAACTGTGGCGAGGGAGCTTGCTCCCGCTGGGCTGCGCAGCGGTCGCAAAAAATCCATGAGCGCTGCGCACTCAAGCGGGAGCAAGCTCCCTCGCCACAAGCAAACTTCGCCCCTAAAAAGTCAAGCGCTTAACTGCGGAACAGGAATACGTCGGCCAGCAGTTGATTGCGCGGCAGTCCGGCCAGGTACAGACGCTTGGCGAAGGCGTCGACACTGGCGGTCGAGCCGCAGACTAAGGCCAGGGTTTGCCGGGAAACAAGGCGCAGTTGCGCCAAAGCAGCGGCTGAGTCGGCCGCCGTCCACAGCTCGACACTGAGGTTTTCCCGCTGGGCGGCCAATGCCGCCAGGGGTTTGGCCAGATAGTGCTCACGTGCATCATGGGCCAGGTGAATAACGCGAATGGCGCCTTGGTGATTCTGGCGCAAGGCTTCGCGAAGTACCCCGAACAATGGCCCCAAACCGCTGCCGGCAGCGAGCAGCCACAGCGGCCGGTCATGCCAGTCCGGGTCGTAATGCAACGCACCGCCACGCAGTTCGCCGAGCCGGATCGAGTCGCCGATCTGCAACTTTTGCACGGCATCAACGAATTCGCCGGGCTGGCGGCAATCGAGATGAAACTCCAGAAAGCGGTCTTCTTCCGGCAGGCTCGCCAGCGAATATGGCCGGGCGATGTGATCGATCCACAGCACCAGATGTTGCCCGGCGCTGTAGCGCAGTGGTCGCTGCGGGATCAGGCGCAGGCGCAGAAGGTTGTCGCTGAGCCAGTCCAATGCTTCGACCTGCGCCGGGCGCCCGTCAGTCAGCGGGTCAAAAGTGTGTACTTGCAGATCTTCAATCACCTGGCACTGACACGCCAGACGCCAGCCATCCTGACGCTGCACGGCACTCAAGGCGTCCGGACGATTGTCGGCGGGCAAGCCCCGCACGCATTGCACCAGGCACGCATGGCAACTGCCGGCGCGACAACTGTAAGGCACGGCGACACCGTTCTGGTTGAGGGCATCGAGCAGGTTGCTGCCCGCCGCCACCGACCATTGCCGTTCACCGACACGAAGTTCAGGCATCGACGTTCTCCCACGCGGCTGCACAGCGATTGCGTCCGTCGCGCTTGGCCCGGTAAAGCGCCTGATCGGCACGCTGCAGGGCCTCGTCCAGATCATCGCCGACGGCCAACAGGGTCATGCCGGCCGACAGGCTCAGGTTGCGCACTTGCAAGCCCATCAATTCAACCTCGGTGAAGGCGATGCGCAAACGCTCGCAGCAGGCGGTCAGCCGCTCCGCATCGCAGTCGGGCACCAGCACGACGAATTCTTCGCCACCATAGCGCGCCAGGACATCGCCGTCGCGCAGGCACGCTTGCGCCACGCCGGCAAACGCCTGCAACACCTGATCGCCGGCGGCGTGACCGTGCAGATCGTTGATGCGTTTGAAGTGGTCCAGATCGATCAGGGCCAGACCGTGCATCACATCACTGTCCAGCGCATTCAGCTCGCGTGAGGCGATGCGCAGAAAGTGCCGGCGATTGAACAGGCCGGTCAGTTCGTCCGTGGCGACCAGGTCTTCGAGCTGGCGCATCATCCCGCGCAAGGTGTCCTGATGCGCCTGCAAGGCAAACCGGCGCTGGCGCTGACGTTGCCGGGAAACCTGGACGAAGCGCGCGTAGAGCACCAGCCATGCCAGCACCATCGCCAGAATGCACACTTGCAGCGCGGCGAGCGCAGGCTCGGCCAGGCGGAAATGGTAAGCGTCCCACAGGGTAATCGCGGAAAAACTGAAGAACACCAGCAGCGCGCAGCGGATGAACACCTGTCGCGTGAGATGGAACAGGCCGAACAGCAGGATCAGCACATAAAACACCAGGAACGCGCCGCGCGCCTCGTCGACATGGGCGATCAGCCACGTTTGCCAACCCAGCCCCATCAGCACTTGCGCTTCGGTCAGGCTGGGGTCGGCAAAGCGCTGGTTGCGACCGCTCCAGAATAGCCCGAACAGAGTCGCCTGGCTGATGACCACCAAGGCACTGCCGATGGCCACTCCGCTCAGGGATTGCTGGTAATGCCCGGTGAAAAACGCCAGCCACAGCAGCAGCAAAGCCAATCCGTAGGTGGCCGCAGCGAGGGCAAAGCGTTTGAGCAAAAGGCGTTGAATGGCGTTATGGGTCAATCGTTGACTCACCGTGCGATAAGAGGCTGACCGAGTGTCCTACTCCACAGACCGGCTGCCACTTTAGAGGCCCGGTCGCTAAATGACCACCGATTTTCAGGCTCGAAAATTGACGTCAAATGCATGACCTGACCGAGCTGTATCGATGCCCGCGCAAGGTCCCTGTGGCGAAGGGATTTATCCCTGACGGGCTGCGCAGCGGCCTCTTGCAACCTGTCGATCGCACGGGGCTCACAGGTTTTACGACTGCTGCGCAGCCGAGCGGGGATAAATCCCCTCGCCACGGTCGTCATCCGACCAAAAGCCAATGTGTGCCTGCCACCGAGGCGCGCTATACTGCCGCGCCTTTTTAGCGTCGCGCCAGCAGCCCCGGCGTGCCAGAGGATCAGCTGTGAGCCGCAAGCCTCAAGCTGCCCCATAGAATGTTCCCGTCTTTTAGAGGAGCGCGACTCATGACCGTGATCAAGCAAGACGACCTGATTCAGAGCGTTGCCGACGCCCTGCAGTTCATTTCCTATTACCACCCCGTGGATTTCATCCAGGCGATGCACGAAGCCTACCTGCGCGAAGAATCGCCAGCGGCCCGTGACTCGATGGCGCAGATCCTGATCAACTCGCGCATGTGCGCCACCGGCCACCGCCCGATCTGCCAGGACACCGGTATCGTCACCGTGTTCGTCCGTGTCGGCATGGACGTGCGTTGGGATGGCGCCACCATGGGCCTGGACGACATGATCAACGAAGGCGTGCGTCGCGCCTACAACCTGCCGGAAAACGTCCTGCGTGCATCCATTCTGGCCGACCCGGCCGGTGCGCGTAAAAACACCAAGGACAACACCCCGGCGGTGATTCACTACTCCATCGTCCCGGGCAACACCGTGGAAGTGGACGTGGCGGCCAAGGGCGGTGGTTCCGAGAACAAGTCGAAAATGGCCATGCTCAACCCGTCCGACTCGATCGTTGACTGGGTGTTGAAAACCGTGCCGACCATGGGCGCCGGCTGGTGCCCGCCGGGCATGCTCGGCATCGGCATCGGCGGCACCGCCGAGAAAGCCGCGGTGATGGCCAAGGAAGTGTTGATGGAGTCCATCGACATTCACGAACTCAAGGCCCGTGGTCCGCAGAACCGCATCGAAGAAATGCGTCTGGAACTGTTCGAGAAGGTCAACCAGCTGGGCATCGGCGCCCAGGGCCTCGGTGGCCTGACCACCGTGCTCGACGTGAAGATCATGGATTACCCGACCCACGCCGCATCCTTGCCGGTGTGCATGATCCCCAACTGCGCCGCCACCCGTCACGCACACTTCGTGCTCGACGGTTCCGGCCCGGCCTCGCTGGAAGCGCCACCGCTGGACGCCTACCCGGAAATCGTCTGGGAAGCCGGCCCGTCGGCCCGTCGCGTCAACCTCGACACCCTGACCCCGGAAGACGTGCAGAGCTGGAAGCCGGGCGAAACCGTGCTGCTCAACGGCAAAATGCTCACCGGTCGCGACGCCGCGCACAAGCGCATGGTCGAGATGCTCAACAAGGGTGAAACCCTGCCGGTAGATCTGAAAGGTCGCTTCATCTACTACGTCGGCCCGGTTGATCCGGTCGGTGACGAAGTGGTTGGCCCGGCTGGCCCGACCACCGCGACGCGGATGGACAAGTTCACCCGGCAGATTCTCGAGCAGACCGGCCTGCTGGGCATGATCGGCAAGTCCGAGCGCGGTCCGACCGCAATCGAAGCGATCAAGGACAACAAAGCCGTGTACCTGATGGCCGTGGGCGGCGCCGCCTACCTGGTTGCGCAAGCGATCAAGAAGTCCAAGGTACTGGCGTTTGCCGAGCTGGGCATGGAAGCGATCTACGAGTTCGAGGTCAAGGACATGCCGGTCACCGTGGCGGTGGACAGCAAAGGTGAGTCGGTACACATCACCGGTCCCGCGATCTGGCAACAGAAGATCAGCGAAAGCCTGGCGGTAGAAGTGCAGTAAGCACTGACACCGAAATGAAAAGGCCGCCCCGGCAAACGCCGGGGCGGCCTTTTTGTGCCCGGATCACCCTGCCCAAAACCTGTGGGCGGGTGGTATCCAGATTCGCGACAGCCCACAAAACCCACTGTGGGAGCGAGCTTGCTCGCGAATGCAGGGTGTCAATCAACGAATTCGTTGCCTGACGCCCCCTCTTCGTGAGCAAGCCCACTCCCACAGTTTTTAGCGGTGTACTCAGAATCGCGCCAACACGCAAATCCCATTGTGGGAGCGAGCTTGCTCGCGAATGCAGGGTGTCATTAAACGAATTCGTTGCCTGACACGCCCTCTTCGTGAGCAAGCCCACTCCCACAGTTTTTATCGGTGTATTCAGAATCGCGCCAGCACGCAAAACCCGTTGTGGGAGCTTGCCCGCTCCTAAACGGTGGGTTTCGCGATTAAAAATCCCGGCAAGCACACAAATCGATCTTGCGCACCTGTCAGATCTGACAGGTCACGTCCCACCTTTTTTTTGTTAGCGTCAACTCACCTACGCCACCGAACCTGCAACGGACGCAATCATGGCCGAACCCGAGCTGAGCATCGTCACCCCGTCCATCGCCAAGAGCTCATCGATTACCACCGTCGGCAGAAGCTGGGGCGCCGTGGGGCCGACGGGGGCGGCGGCGTTTGAGTTGCCAATCCCGCTGACCAGCGGCTGGGGCCTGGCGCCGACGTTGTCCCTGTCTTACAGCAGCCAGACCGGAAACGGGCCGTTCGGTGTCGGTTGGGGCTTGGGGCTCAGTCAGATCAGCCGACGCACCAATAAGGGCGTGCCGCGCTATACCGAACACGATGAAATCATCGGTCACGACGGCGAAGTGTGGATGCCCGAACTGGAAGCCGATGGCTCGCTGAAGTGGCGTGTTGAATCGACCTATAACGGTGAATACATCGGCCTGCACCGCGTGGTGCGTTACTGGCCGCGCGTCGAGAGTGACTTTGCCTTGCGCGAGTTCTGGCAACGGCAAAGCCGCGAGGCCGCTCCACCGACGTTCTGGCTGATCCATGGCGCGGATGGCTCGCTGCACGTCTACGGCAAAACCGCAGCGTCCCGGCGCGAGGATCCGGATGATCCGCAACGCATTGCCAGTTGGCTGCTGTGCGAGAGCATGAACGCTCATGGCCAACACATCTGCTTCCTTTACAAGGCCGATGACGAGGAGCCCGATCCGATCCATGACTACCGCGCCCAGCGTTATCTGGAGCGGGTGTGCTATGGCAACTTCACAGCCAGCGCGCAACTGTTCGCCTGGACCGTGGCCGACCCGGGCGATCTGGCCTGGCAGTTTCAATTGATCTTCGACTACGGCGAGCGTACGACTTCGCTCACCGAAACCCCGCCGTTCGATGCAGACATATCAGGGTCGTGGTCGCTTCGCCCGGATCCTTTTTCGACTTACGGTCAAGGCTTTGAAATCGGCACGCGGCGGCTTTGCCGACAAGTGCTGATGTTTCATCAAAACCCGGCCAACCTGGGGGCAAAACCGCTACTGGCCCGACGCCTGCTGTTGGAATACCACACCCCGCAAAATGTCACTCAGTGGGCTTATAGCCAGATCAGCGCCGCGCATTACCAGGCCTTTGATGCCAATGGCAAAGTCGAACATACGCCGCCGGTGGAGTTCGATTATTCAACATTCGAGATCAACAAAACCCCACAGCGCCTGCTGGACGCCGACCACCAGCCGGGCGTGGAAGACGGCGGGTTTTACCAGTGTGTCGATCTTTACGGGGAGGGTATACCGGGATTTCTCTGCCGCTACGATCAGGCCTGGTATTACCGCGAACCGATGCGCTCAGAGCCTGACACCGACCAGATCAGCTACGGACCCTGGGCCCTGCTGGACAAGATTCCCGTCGCGGATCGTGGCCGGGCCAGTGCGCAACTGATCGACATGACCGGCAGCGGTCGTCTCGATCTGCTCATTTCGCAGCCCGGATCGAGCGGCTTCCATGCCCTGACGCCAGAGCGTGAGTTCGAGCGGTTTGTCTTGTTCAACAAATTCCCGCTGGAGTATTCACACGCCTTGTTGACCCAAGGTGACTTCGGCGGCGATGGCTTGATTTCACTGGCACTGATCGGCACGCACGCTGTGCGCCTTTATCGCAACGAGCGCGAGCAAGGCTTCGCGGCAGCGCAAGAGGTGCCCCATCAGCGCGACCGCCTGCCATTGCTCAGCAACTCGCGCTCTGAACTGGTGGTGCTCGGCAACTTGCTCAGCAGCGACATGCCCGAACTGTGCCGCATTCGCCACGATGAAATTCGCTGCTGGGCCAACCTCGGCCACGGCAGGTTCGGCGAAGGCCAAACAATCAGCGCACTGCCCTTCGCCTATGAACAGTTCGATTCCTCGCGGGTGCGCCTGGCCGACCTCGATGGTTCCGGGGCACCGGCGCTGATTTATCTGAAATCCGATGTCTTCGAGATCTACCTGAACCGCGGTGGCAATGGACTGGAGCAGATTCCGGTCAGCGTGCCCTGGCCCGAAGGCGTGCGCTATGACTCACTTTGCCAGGTGAGCTTCGCCGACCTTCAGGGGTTGGGCTGCGCCAGCCTGATTCTGACGGTGCCCCATGTTCATCCGCAGCACTGGCGTTACGATTTCGTCGCGGCCAAGCCGTATCTGTTGATCACGAGCAATAACAACATGGGATGCAGTGCCAGCGTGGTCTATCGCAGTTCAGCGCAGGAGTGGCTCGATGAAAAACACAACTTGCTCAAGCTCGGTCGTCCACCGGCTTCACATCTGCCATTCCCGGTGGCCGTGGTCAAAAAACAGCAACAACTGGATGAAATCACCGGTAACTGCCTGACGCAGTTGTTTACCTGGCGTGAAGGCGTTTACGACAGTCGGGAACGTGAGTTCCGCGGCTTCGGCCAGTTACAGCAAGTCGACAGCGAAAGCGCCACGGGCGACGACGATATCGGCTTCAGCCAGCCGGTGCGGGTGTGTACCTGGTTTCATACCGGCCAAGCGATGGATCGCCCCCGTGACGGCTACTTCAATGACGACAAGGACGCCATTGCGTTGGGCCCTACGCTGTTCAGCCTTACGCCGCCGCACGAAAACGATTTCGATGACCCTCTCCCCCCGCACGACGCCGATACGCAATACCAGATTGCGCGGGCGCTGGTCGGTTCGGTCATTCGCATCGAAACCTATGCCGACAACGAAGTGGCCGAGCCGGGAGTCGCCACTCTGTTTAGCGTTGAAGAGCGGCGCTATCTGGTACGCGAGGTCCGGCCACAGGGCCAGTATGCTGCCGCGGTGTTGCTGCCGTTGTTGGTGGAAAGCATCAACTATCAGTACGACCGGGTGATCGACGACCCACTGTGCCGTCACGAGACCAACATGCGCTGGAACGCGTTCGGCTCGCTGATCCACGCCCTGACCGTGAGCTATGCCCGGCGCCTGACGAAGGACCGCCCGCCGCCATTTACCGATCCAGACGAACAGCAATGGTGGCGCGACGCTCATGACCCGGCGCAGCAATCGTTTTATCTGAGCGAAATGCTTGCCCAATTTATTGACCTGATCGATCCGCAGCAGTGGCGGCTGGGCTTACCTTACCTGCAACGCGGTAACGCCCTGGTCTTGCCCAAGGGCACACTGCCGACCGGTCTCAGTGCCGGGCAGGTGTCGTATGAGCAGTTGAAGCTTCATCAGGATTCGCCGCACTGGCGTACCGAGCGCGTTCTGACGACTCAGTCCGTGCAGCGCTATGTAAAAAAGGACGGCACACCATTGGACGATGGCGTTGCCGAGTTCGAAGCGCTGCGCGGACCGCTGGAACTGGCACAACTGGACAAGGTCGCGCTGGCGGCGTACGGCGACCTGCCTGCGCCGTTTAACATCCATGACGAATTGATCGAAATCGGCTATACGCCGATGGCGTTTTTGTTTGAACCCACCGCCCCACCCGGTGCCGATCCAGCGCTGTATTCGGCGCATTTCGGCTTCGCCGAATACGCTGGCATCGACGGCTTTTACAAGGTCCTGCGCTACCGCGAAACCCTCAGCCACGGTTTCACCTGCGCCACATACGACGCCCACGGGCTGGCCCTCGTCCGTGTCAAGTTGCCCGATTGCTGCACGACACACATCGCCCATGACTACCACCTCCTGCAACCGTCGAGCATCATTGACTTCAACGACAACATCCAGGAGGTCATCTGTGCCCCTTCGGGACAGCCTCTGGCGACGAGTTTCCATGGCACTGCAAACGGCATTGCCGCAGGATTCAGACCGCTGGATGAATATGTTCCCCCGCAAGATCACCGACCCGACCCGGCCATTGCCGATCCGGTAGCGGCCGTGCAATACGCCGCGAGCGCCCTGCGCCGCGATTTGTTCAGCTGGATGGGACAGATTGCCGCCCCTGCCGATACGCTCGCCCAATGGGCCGTTGACGGCTATCTGCTGCCCAGCGGACATATTCGCGCCAGTGCCCGCCAGCGGCTTACACGGCGCGCCACCCTGGCGCCGGCTGAACAACAATTACTGGCGGCAATCGAAGCGGCTCATCGCGAGCCCGCGCATAGCGTGGTGCTCAGTGCCGACCGCGATTACTACGACGAGACGCCCGCACAGATCCAGATCATCAAGGCGTGCGTGGATGGCTTTGGCCGGGCGTTGCAGACCCAGCAATTGGTCGATCCGGGCCTGGCATACAAGGTCGTGGATGGCTGGCTGGTCATTGAGGATGGCAAGTATGTCGAGGTGTATGCCGATCCGCGCTGGCGTGTCAGTGAGCGGGTCGAATACAACAACAAGGGTTTGCCGATTCGCCAGTTCCGGCCGTTTTTCGCCGATGTGCACGGCTACGTCAATGACCGGTCCATGCGTGAACTCGGTTATTTCGATCAGCTGTTCTATGACGCCCTGGGCCGGCTGATCAAAGTGATCAACGCCAAGGGCGACTATGCCCTCGATCACCACCATCCCTGGTATAAGACGCACCTCGACTTTAACGACACCGCCTCGCCACCTGATAGAGCGAAGGCGCAAGCATCATGAACACCGGCGAGCATTGGCACACACCAACACTTTCGGTGAGCGACGGCCGTGGCCTGCCCGTGCGCCAGATTGGCTATCTGCGCACGGCCAGCGAGATCGAATCACGGGTCAACCGTCAGCAACACGATCTGGCTGGACGACTCGTATCGCAGTGGGATCCGCGCCTGCCCGAGCCCTGCCTGACTACGATTTATGGCCTGGACGGCGCCGTACTCAAATCCACCAGCGTCGACGCCGGATGGCGTCTGAATCTGCCGGGGCTGGCGGGCGAGCCGCTGCGGCGCTGGGATGCCCGTGGCAATCAGTGGCGCACGACCTTCGACGAGCAGTTGCGCGTGGTCGTGGTCGAGGAGAACGGTGAAGCCGGTGTCGAGGTGTTTGCCTACGCCGATGCCCAGGCCGACGCCGGGCACAACCTGCGCGGACAGTTGCTCGAGCAGCAAGACCGCTCCGGTACCCTGCGCACCGACAGCTTCGCCCTGACCGGTCAGCCACTGCGCGAAACCCGCACCTTTGGCGATGGCGAGGCGTTCACCAGCCACTGGGTGTTCAGCCCACTGGGCGCAGTGCTGGAACAGACCGATGCCGGCCAACACCGCCAGCAGTCGCGTTATGGACTGGCCGGGCATCTCAGGCAGGTGCAGTTGCTGATCAACGGAGAGTCAGACTGGCAATCCGTGCTGCTCGATGCGCACTACAACGCTGCCGGCCAGATCATCGAGCAACAGGCCGGCAACGGTGTGCGCAGCCTATGGTCTTACGATCCGGCCGATGGGCGTCTGCACACCCAGTCCAGCCGTAAAGACGCCGGGACGGTGCTGCAAAACCTTGAGTATTTCTACGACCGAGTCGGCAACATCACCCGCATCGAAGACCACGCTTTCCAGCCGAGCTGGTTTGCCAACCAGCGGGTCGATGGCCATCGCAACTTTGTCTATGACTCGCTGTACCGCCTGATCCATGCCAGCGGTTACGACGATGGCCCGCTCTCGGACATCCCCGGCCTGCCACAACCGACTGACCCCAACAACCGCCTCAATTACACCCAGACCTACGCCTACGACGCGGGCGGCAACCTGGAAAAACTGGTGCACGTACGGGACGGCGCCAGTCACACCGTGCAGATGTGCATTGACCCCACCAGCAACCGCGCCGTGCGCTGCAAACCCGACGATCCGCCGCCGGACTTCGTCAAACTGTTCGACCGCCATGGCAACCAGCAGAACGTACAGGCCGGTCAACCGCTGACCTGGAACGTCCGTGACGAAGTACAAACCATCACGCTGGTCGATCGCGGCGGTCGCGACGACGCCGAGCACTATGGATACAGCCAGGGCGTGCGGGTGTTCAAACGCCACGAAACCTTCACCGCCAGCACTGAACATTTCCATCAGGTGCGCTACCTGCCGGGCCTGGAAATTCGCAGCAAGGACAACGGAGAAGAACTGCACGTCATCAGCGTGGGCAGTGCACGCTGCCTGCATTGGGCTAAGAATCTGCCAAGGGAAATCGCCAACGACCAGCTGCGCTTCAGCCTTGAGGATCATCTGGGTTCCTGTGCGATGGAGCTGGATCAGAACGCCCGGATCATCAGCCACGAAGGCTACTACCCGTTCGGCGCTACCGCGTGGCTGACGGCCGAGTCGGCCATTGAAGTCAGTTACAGGTTCGTCCGTTATTCGGGCAAGGAGACAGACGTCAGCGGGCTGATTCACTACGGCGCACGCTATTACGCGCCTTGGTTGCAGCGCTGGATCAGTCCAGATTCGGCGGGGGACGTGGACGGGCTGAATCTGTATGGGTTTGTGGGCAACAATCCCATGCGCTTTACCGACCCCGATGGCAATTCGCGGGCCGAGTTCGTGATCATGCTGTATTCGCAGTTCGCTTCAGCCGTTCACGACAACTCCGAACTGCTCCTGGGGCAACTGCACGACATCATCCATCAGAAAAACATCGCGGCCAATCTGGCGCTGAATCTGTTGGGGGAAACTTTAAGCGGTATAGCCGCCTACGAAGGCGGGGGGCAGGGAACCAATCAATTCAATGCCATGGTTCCCTCGCTGGCAGACGTGCAGGCTTTTGTGAGCCCGGGAGGATTGATCGGGGGCAACATTGGTGGTGACCTTGCCGGTGCAATGGCGGATCCGGTGGTGAAGAGCGTTGGCCCGCGTTTCGGCCCATTAATTCCACAAACCTCACAGATGTCTGTCAGCGCGATTGATAAAAGTCTGGGAGTCGAAGACCCCGTCAAGGAAATCACCTCCTGGCGAGACTTCAAGGACGAGGTAATGCACCCGGCGCTCAACGCAGTACTCAATCCGGTTTTTCTTATGAACAGGGTCGTGGCCTCAGTCATCGGGATCATTCCCGGCGCGCTCAATATGGGCGCTCGCGCTCAGGAAGCCGAAGACATAAAAAACCGCCTCGACCCGGCGAAAATTCAGAAAATCGAAAAAATGCTCGATGGCTGGAAAGCCGCCGTCGAGCAACGTTCCACCTGGGCCGAGAACGCTTTCGATGCGCTGGGCAGTGATGTCGTCGCTCCAGCCAGCGTGCTGCCCAACGTCAACGGCACCACCTCCAGTGAAACCCTGGCACCCATCAGCCGTTCGGCACTGCGCCAGAAAAGCCAGGCAATACTGGCGAACATTGCCAGGGCACAGGCCGGGCTGGGCGCGTACAAAGAGATGGGCACCACTGACAATCAGTTTTTGCTCAAGCAAAGACACGCAGCCGCCAGGAAAAAGGCCGCCTGAACAGGACCGAAGGCCACGGGCGATGGATCAGTCAGTGCATTGGCACACGCCAACACTTGCGGTGAGCGACGGCCGTGGCCTGTCCGTGCGCCAGATTACCTGCCAAGCCGGTTTTTGCGGGTGACGACAACCCTGCCGAGCGACATGCTATCGTGCCCGCCCGACCTGCCATCCGTTTGCCCAGCATGCTGCCGACTTCCCGTTTCCTGCGTCTGTCGTTGTATACCCTGCTGATCATTGCCGGTGCTGCGCTCGCCGCGACATTGGCCATCCGCCACGCCGAACGTCAGGCGCTGGAAGAGGATGCCGCGCGCGCCAACCAGCAACTGGCGCTCTATGCCAACTCGCTGCACACCCTGATCGACCGCTATCGCGCCCTGCCCGCCGTGCTGGCGCTCGACCCGCAATTACGCGCGGCGCTGGCTGGCACGGTCGACGCCGAGGAGCAGGCGGCGTTGAACCTCAAGCTGGAAAAGATCAATGGCGCGGCGCAGTCCTCGACGCTTGAGCTGCTCGATCACACCGGTCTGGCCGTGGCCGCGAGCAACTGGCGCCTGCCCAGCAGTTACGTCGGTCACAACTACGGCTTTCGGCCTTATTTCAGGCAGACCCGCACCCAGGGCAGCGGGCGGTTTTATGCCGTCGGCGTGACCAGTGGCATTCCCGGGTACTTTCTGTCCAGCGCTGTTCTTGGCGACAACGATGCGTTTCTCGGGGCGATGGTGGTCAAGCTGGAATTCCCCGAGCTGGAGCGTGAGTGGAGCCAGGGCAGCGACACCCTGCTGGTCAGCGACGCCCGCGGCATCATCTTCATCGCCAACCAGCCGGGTTGGCGCTATCGGGCGTTACGCCCGCTGGACGCCGATGACCTGGCCGAGATCAAGGCGACCCGTCAGTACGACAAACAATCGCTGGTGCCGCTGACGCATCTGTCGCTGCGCCGCTTCGATGACAACAGCGATCTGCGCCGGGTCGAAGGGCCACAGGGCACCGCGGATTATCTGTGGGAATCACTGCCGCTGGCGGCGGAAGGCTGGACCTTGCACCTGCTGCGGCGCCCGCAAGTGGCCTTCGAAGACCAGCGCAATGCCGGGCTCGCCGCCGCCGGGGTGTGGCTGGCGCTGGTGTTTCTGTTGCTGTTTCTCAGCCAGCGCTGGCGCCTGGCAAAAATCCGTCAGCGCAACCGCGAAGAACTGGAGCGCCTGGTAGAAGAACGCACCCGCGACCTGCGCACCGCGCAGGAGGGTCTGGTGCAGTCGGCCAAACTTGCCGCATTGGGGCAAATGTCGGCGGCACTGGCCCATGAAATCAATCAACCGCTGACCGCTCAGCGCATGCAATTGGCAACCTTGCGCCTGCTACTCGAACATGGCCGCGTCGATGACGCGTACAAGGCGCTCAAACCGGTGGACGATATGCTCACGCGCATGGCCGCGCTCACCGGCCACCTCAAGACCTTCGCCCGCAAAAGCCCGAGCGGCTTGCGCGAACGGCTGGATCTGGCGACAGTGGTCGATCAGTCGCTACAGTTGCTCGATGCGCGGCTGCGTGATGAGCAGGTCAGTCTGGTCCTGCACCTGGCGCGCCCGGCGTGGATGCGCGGTGATGCGATTCGTCTCGAACAAGTGCTGATCAATCTGCTGCGCAATGCGCTGGATGCGATGCAGGGCAAAGTCTGCAAACGTCTGGAAATTCGTCTGGAAGCCGACGAGCAATTGTGGCGCCTCAGCGTTATGGATAATGGCGGCGGCATTGCCGACGAGCATCTGAATCAGGTGTTCGACCCGTTCTTCACGACCAAACCGGTGGGCGACGGTCTGGGCCTGGGGCTGGCGGTATCCTTTGCCATCGTGCATGAATCCGGCGGCCGCCTGAGCGTCGAAAATGGCGACGGCGGCGCGGTGTTCACGCTGACCTTGCCGATCGATCTGGAGGGGCCTGTCTGATGCTCAATTCGGTAATGGTGGTCGACGACGAAAGCAGCATTCGCAGCGCTGTCGAACAGTGGCTGAGCCTGTCGGGGTTCGCGGTGCAACTGTTCAGCCGCGCCGAGGAATGCCTCGCCGCCCTGCCCGCGCACTTTCCCGGCGTCATCCTCAGCGATGTGCGCATGCCTGGCATGGGCGGTCTGGAATTGCTCGCCCAGGTGCAGCGACGCGATGCCGACCTGCCGCTGATCCTGCTCACCGGCCACGGCGATGTGCCAATGGCGGTCGCTGCCATGCGTGACGGTGCCTACGACTTTCTGGAAAAACCGTTCAGCCCGGAGACCCTGCTCGGCAGCTTGCGTCGGGCGTTGGAGAAACGCCGACTGGTCTTGGAAAACCGCGCCCTGCACGAACAGGCCGACAACCGCGCCCGACTCGATGCGACATTGCTCGGTGTGTCCCGGGGTTTGCAGACTTTGCGCCGGCAAGTGCTGGATCTGGCGGCGCTGCCTGTCAACGTGCTGATTCGTGGCGAAACCGGCAGCGGCAAGGAGCTGGTTGCGCGTTGCCTGCATGATTTCGGTCCGCGCGCCGACAAACCCTTCGTGGCCCTGAACTGCGCGGCGATCCCGGAACAACTGTTTGAAGCCGAGTTGTTCGGGCACGAAAGCGGCGCGTTTACCGGCGCCTCCGGCAAGCGCATCGGCAAGCTCGAATACGCTGATGGCGGCACCTTGTTTCTCGATGAGATCGAAAGCATGCCGCTGGCCCAACAGGTGAAACTGCTGCGCGTCCTCCAGGAACAGAAGCTTGAGCGACTGGGGTCGAACCAGAGTATCCGCGTCGACCTGCGCATCGTCGCGGCAACCAAGCCCGACCTGCTCGACGAAGCGCGAGCCGGACGCTTTCGCGAAGACCTGGCGTATCGCCTGAATGTCGCCGAGCTGCGCTTGCCGCCGCTGCGTGAGCGGCGTGAAGACATTCCTCTATTGTTCGAAAACTTTGCCCAAAGCGCCGCTCAACGTCTGGGGCGGACATTCCCGCCGCTGACCGGAGCGCAACTGAGTCATCTGCTCAGCCATGACTGGCCAGGCAACGTGCGCGAACTGGCGAACGTCGCCGAGCGTCAGGTGTTGGGCCTGGACGAGCCGGCACCGGGAATCGATCCGGGGCAATCGCTGGCGGCGCAGCAGGAAGCGTTTGAAGCGCAGTGCCTGCGATCGGCGCTCACTCGGCATAAAGGTGATGTAAAAGCGGTACTTGAAGAGCTGCAACTGCCGCGCCGGACCTTCAATGAAAAGATGCAGCGGCATGGGTTGAGTCGGGAGATGTTTGTTCCTGACAGTGGAGCTTGGCGGTGACTGGACAGGCCCTTTCGCGAGCAAGCTCGCTCCCACAGGGGATTTGTGCCGGTCACAGATCCAATGTGGGAGCGAGCTTGCTCGCGAAGAGGGAAGCCGGCTCAGCACAATGCTCAGCCCGATGAGCAATTTCCCGCTCACCCTGAGCTCTCAGTAAGCGGATTTCCGCTCACATTATCCCGCCGCCCCCTCTAAACCGGCCCTCTGCCCATTGGCACAGCTCCTGCTATAGCTCAGGCAGGCTGCGTTTCGACGCGCTCCACAAAAACAATTAAATGAAGGATCCTTCAATGGATAACTCCAACGCCCTGCCCCTTGGGTCGGCTGCCGCGCCGGCGAAACCAAGAACCACCGCCAGCCGGATCAAATCGATCTTCAGCGGCTCTGTCGGCAACATGGTCGAGTGGTATGACTGGTACGTGTATGCCGCCTTCTCCCTGTACTTCGCCAAGACCTTTTTCCCCGCCGGTTCCACCACCGCGCAACTGATGAACACCGCTGCGATCTTCGCCGTGGGCTTCTTGATGCGTCCGATCGGCGGCTGGCTGATGGGCATGTACGCTGACAAGGTCGGACGCAAGAAAGCGCTGATGGCTTCGGTGTACCTGATGTGCTTCGGCTCGCTGCTGATCGCGCTGAGCCCGAACTACGAAACCATCGGCATCGGCGCGCCGATCCTGCTGGTGTTCGCGCGCCTGCTGCAAGGCCTGTCGGTCGGTGGCGAATACGGCACCTCGGCGACCTATCTCTCGGAGATGGCGACCAAGGAACGTCGCGGTTTCTTCTCCAGCTTTCAGTACGTAACGCTGATCTCCGGTCAGCTCATCGCGCTGGGCGTGTTGATCGTGCTGCAAAACACACTGACCACCGAACAGCTGTACGCATGGGGCTGGCGCATTCCGTTCGCCATCGGCGCGCTGTGTGCAGTGGTGGCGCTGTACCTGCGTCGCGGCATGGAAGAGACCGAGTCGTTCACCAAAAAAGAGAAGTCCAAAGAAAGCGCCATGCGCACCTTGATGCGTCACCCCAAGGAACTGTTGACCGTGGTCGGCCTGACCATGGGTGGCACCCTGGCGTTCTACACCTACACCACTTACATGCAGAAATACCTGGTGAACACCGTCGGCATGAGCATTTCCGACTCGACCACCATTTCGGCGGCCACGCTGTTCCTGTTCATGTGCCTGCAACCGATCATCGGCGGCCTGTCGGACAAGATCGGTCGTCGTCCGATCCTGATCGCTTTCGGTGTGCTCGGTACGATCTTCACCGTGCCGATCCTGATGACCCTGCACACCATCCAGACCTGGTGGGGCGCATTCTTCCTGATCATGGCGGCGCTGATCATCGTCAGCGGCTATACCTCGATCAACGCGGTGGTCAAAGCCGAGCTGTTCCCGACCGAAATCCGTGCGCTGGGCGTCGGCCTGCCGTACGCATTGACCGTGTCGATCTTCGGCGGCACCGCCGAGTACATCGCGCTGTGGTTCAAGAGCATCGGCATGGAAACCGGTTACTACTGGTACGTCACCGCGTGCATTGCCGTGTCGCTGCTGGTGTACATCACCATGAAAGACACCCAGAAACACTCGCGCATCGTGACTGACTGACCGCATTACACAGCCACTGCAACGGCGGCTGTTCGGACACCTTCGCGAGCAGGCTCGCTCCCACACTGGATCAATGATTGACACAAATCCTGTGGGAGCGGGCTTGCACGCGAATGGGTCCACCGCAATCTCCCGCCTCAACGCCCGCCAAGAAGCAATTAATCGCTGATTAATCTTTCTCGCGCATCCTGCTGTCCTCTAATCGATGAACCGCGCAACGCTCGCTGCCGCGCCGTAAGCGAACCCAACGCATCGCTGTTAATATCAACTTAATCGATTGTTTTTAGCATTATCTTGCACTTTTTAATCAATTTAGTTGGCGTAGCATTAATCCCATGAAACACACGTCGCCAACGAATCCGGAGTAACCGCCATGAAAACCAAACTGATCCTCGCCTTGACCCTGTCCGTACTGGCCGCCAACACCTTCGCTGCCGACGGTTCGGACCGCACCAAAACAGCCGACTTCATTTCCGGCGCCAGCGCTGCCATCGACACCGGCCGCTCTGCCCATTACGCGGCAGACGGCTTCGACAAGACCGGCACTGCCAATGCGATTGCTGCCGACGGTTTCGAAAAAACCGGTACCGCCGCTGCCATCAGCTAATGCTGTGCTGGATGCCAAAGCCCGGCCTCGGCCGGGCTTTGTCGTTCTCAGGTTTGCAGATTTCGCGATTAGCGCAAAACCTGTGGGAGCGGGCTTGCTCGCGAAAGCCGCAGGTCAGTCGCCATCAATGTCGAAGGTGACGCCCCTTTCGCGAGCAAGCTCGCTCCGACAAGGGTCATGCCGTGGAAAGGAATATTTGTGATCGACTGGAAATCGGTTCTGCGGGCCAGCACTATTGGCCTCTGCCCTATGCCTTTGAGGAACACCCGCCCATGCCCGATGACATCCATTTCTACGAACCCGCCCACGGCCACGGTCTGCCCCACGACCCGTTCAACGCCATCGTCGGCCCGCGCCCGATCGGCTGGATTTCCTCGCAGGATGCCAACGGCCAGCTCAATCTGGCGCCGTACAGTTTCTTCAATGCCTTCAACTACGTCCCGCCGATCATTGGTTTTTCCAGCGTCGGGCGCAAAGACAGCCTGAACAACATCGAGCAGACCGGTGAATTCGCCTGGAACCTCGCCACCCGCCCGTTGGCCGAGCAGATGAACCAGAGCTGCGCGATGGTTGCGCCAGAGGTCAACGAGTTTGAACTGGCGGGGCTGACGACGGTGGCGTCAAAGGTGATTTCAGTGCCACGGGTCGCGCAAAGCCCGGTGTCCTTCGAGTGCAAGGTCACGCAGATCATTCAGCTGCAACGCGCCGATGGCCAGACCGTGCCGAGCTGGCTGGTCCTCGGCGAAGTGGTCGCCGTGCACATTGCCAGATGGCTGCTCAAGGACGGCATCTACGACACCGCCGCGGCAGAACCGATTCTGCGCGGCGGCGGGCCGGCGGATTATTTCCAGCTGGGGCCTGAAGCGCTGTTCAAAATGTGGCGCCCGGGGGCGCAGAAGTGATTACCAGATCAACTCGGCGTCATCAGTGACGCCCTTGAGTTTTTCCAGCTCGGCGGTCGCTGCGGCATCGGCGGCGATGGCGCCGGGAAACACCTGCTCGTCGAGCAATTTGTGAAAGCGCGGTGCGCCGCCATCGACCAGGGCCTTGACCGCGATTGCCGCGTAATACCCCTTGTTGCCGCCCAGTTCGACGGGAACGACGGCGGAGACTGCTTCGAAGCGTTCAAACTCTTTACGTGCCATGTCGCGGATCCTGGCTCAATCAATCAAGCCGGACATTAAACCCTCAACCGGCCAGTTTGTGTATCGCTGACGGGCACTGACCGAGCGCTTGCGCTGCCGAGACGTCCTTGAAGGTGTGGAAATCGAGGCTATTGACCACCAGGTCCTGGACCAGCTCGGCGAAGACTTCCATCGACGGACTGTTGAAATACGCGGTCATCGTCTGTTGACTGCTCCAGTAGCCACTGACCAGCCACAGGTCGGCGTCGCACTGCGACTGCTGCAACGAGAAACTCAGGCAACCGGGCGCGGCGCGCGAGACTTCGATCAACGCGCTCAGGCGCACGCCGAGTTCTGCCGAGCGGCCGGCCTGGGCACGAACGAAGGCCATATGACTGACAGGCATCTGCTTGGACATGATCAACCCTCCATGAAATCGCGTGGCAGCCGGGGGACGGGCTGCGACTGGAGCAAAGGTTAAGGGCCGGGGCATCTGCGCCGTTAGTCGATTCCTGCCGTCGCGTTGCACAATCCTGCGAGACTGCGCAGACGACCTGTAACAACCTGTAAACCCGTGTCACACGTCTGTCATACGCGTTTTGTGTAGGCGCTGCCGAAGGCTGCGATCTTTTGATTTTGTCTTGAAGATCAACGGATCGCAGCCTTCGGCAGCGCCTACAGGTTCGTATGGCGGCGGACGCAGGCACCGCTCCGGGCAGAATCAGGCAAGCATTTGGCAGAATGTGTCTACCGCCGCTGCTTGCACAAACATATGCTCTGCTGCATTCCACCTCCCCTGCCGAGGATGCCGTGCATGACGTCATTCGATCATTTTCAAGCCCAACCCACCGTTGACATGGAAAAGCAGCGCGCGGAGCTGGCGGCAATCATACGCCGCAACACCCGCGATGATGGCAGCTATGAAACTGCCATCGGTTCGCTGTACATGTCGCGCCACACCCGGTCCCACGACTTCGCCCCGGTGCTCGCGCAGCCGGCGCTGTGCATCATGGCCCAGGGGCGCAAAGAGGTGCGACTGGCCGATGAATACTTCAATTACGACCCGTTGAACTATCTGGTGGTGTCGGTCTCGATGCCGTTGAGCGGGCGCGTGGTCAACGTGTCGCCAGAAGCACCGATCCTCGCCGTGCGTCTGGATATCGACCCGGCGGAAATCACCGCCCTGATCGCCGACGCCGGACCGATGGGCGTGCCGACCCGACCGACCGGGCGTGGTCTGTACGTCGAACAGATCGACAGTTCGATGCTTGACGCCGTGCTGCGCCTGGCACGGCTGCTCGATGCACCGAAAGACATCGCCATGCTCGCGCCGCTGATTCGCCGGGAAATTCTCTATCGCCTGCTGCGCAGTCCCCAAGGTCATCGCTTGTATGAGATCGCGATTGCCAACAGTCAGAGCCACCGCATCAGCCAGGCGATCAAATGGCTCAACAGCAACTTCGAGCAGCCGCTGCGCATCGATGATCTGGCCAAAACCGTGAACCTCAGCGTCTCGACGTTGCATCACCGCTTCAAGGCGATGACGGCCATGAGCCCGCTGCAATATCAGAAGCAGCTGCGTCTGCAAGAGGCGCGGCGGTTGATGCTGACCGAAGGCCTGGAAGCCTCGGCGGCGGGGTACCGGGTCGGCTATGAAAGTCCGTCGCAGTTCAGCCGCGAGTACAGCCGCTTGTTTGGTGCGCCGCCATTAAGAGATCTGGCGCGGTTGCGGCTTTCTGTCTGATCCGGAGTCTGGGGTGAGGCTTCTGGCGCTTTCGCGAGCAAGCCCGCTCCCACAGTTTCGACCGCATTCCTCCAGCCAGAACGCGGTCAATTGTAGGAGTGAGCCTG